>JBDTOW010000057.1:0-10833 GCA_039933075.1 Verrucomicrobiota bacterium
GCAAACCCAGTGCAGGGGGATTGGAAGCAGCCAACAACTTTCTCAAACTGGTTATCGGGCTGCGAGGCGGCAAGCCGTTCATTCCACGCGGGGTTTACCGGTTCCATAGCCACGAGGAAAAGGACGCATGGACGCTGAAAATGCTCACCCGCCCGAATCCCGTCCACCCACGCTAGACGATTTGTTGCTGCTCTGTCGCAGCTTGAATGAGACAGGTGCCCATTACCTCGTCGTGGGCGGTTTCGCGGTCATCCAACATGGCTTCACCCGCGCTACTGAATACATCGATTTGCTCGTTGAGTCGTCACCTGAAAACCAGGCCAGGGTAAAGAAAGCGTTGGAGGTGTTTCCGGACAAGGCCGTCCGCGAACTTGGCGACGATGACCTTCGCAATTACCTCGTGGTGCGCGTCGCCGACGAAGTGGTGGTGGACTTGATGCTGATGGCCTGCGGGATTGGTTATGAGGAAGCCAGTCGCGAGATCGAGACGGTTCGCATCCGAGACGTCTCGATTCCCTTCGCCTCGCCCAAACTTCTTCTGCGCATGAAACAGACTTACCGCGAAAAGGACGAGCTGGACCGTAAGTTTCTGGAGCGGAAAATCAAGGAGAGCGAATCGTGAATGCTATGTTGTTTAATTTTTCCGCGGCGTGCTTCATCCTTAACCCAATCGCGTGAACATCCAATGGCAGCACAAATCCCGTGAACCGTGGGACCGCACAGCCTGCTTGCTTGCGTTTTTTCTCGTGTTATTTGGCTGGAACGCGCAGGGCCAAATTCTCTCAGCCGGAGCTGCTCGCATCGAGATTACGCCGGCGACCAACATGCTCAATTGGGTGGGGCACAAACCTTACGGCGAAGTGCTGGATCCGATTTTCGTCCGCGCTTTGGTACTGTCGGATGGCGTCAATCGTGTCGCGGTTCTCGCCTGGGACCTGGTAGATACGCGAGAAGGCATCGTCGCCAACATCCGCGCGACGATCGCTAAGACCAGCGGGATTCCGGCAACCAACATTCTCATCAACGCTTCACACACTCACTCGGCTCCGTGGGCCCCCGCCGTAAACGATCCGCTGCTAGCCCACGAACGCAAGACCCTGCTGCCCGTGGAACAAGGACCCGAGTGCCGCGAATGGTCCGAGCGCCTGCCCGAACGATGTGTCGAGGCTGTGCGCAACGCCGAGGCAGCCCGCCGTCCTGCCACTCTGGCCATCGGACGCGCGTACGTGGGCGAGGTGCTTTTCAATCGCCGGCCCGTTCGGGAGGACGGCAAGGTCGAGACCACGTTTGAGCCGGCCGATCCGTCAACATTGCCCCATGGCCAGCGGTTCGGCCCGGTCGATCCAACGCTCACCGTGTTGGTTCTACGTGATGAAAAAAGCAAAACCATCGCGACACTGTTCAACCTCCCGTGCCACTCCGTGTGCATCTATCCGTTTCACAAGGGAATCTCTGCCGATTGGCCTGGGGTTGTCTCTTCCGGTTTGCAAGACGCGCTCGGCGGCGAAGCGCTCTTTCTGCAAGGCTGCGCCGGTGACATCGTCCCCGCCCGGCGCGGCCTGGAAGCGCGTGATAAAATGGCGCATTTCATCAGCAATCGCGCGCTCACCGCGATAACCAACAGTCATCCGCTGATGCCGGCGCCGTTCCGCACGGCCAACGTCTCACTCGATCTCCCACTCACCGAAGCAGCGCAGCGCGACACCAAAACGCCCGCCATCAAAACTGAGGTGCAGGTCATCGCGTGCGGTCCCTTGGCCCTCGTGGCTTTGCCGGGCGAACCGCTCATCGGTCTGGCCATGGAAATACAGCGGCGCTCGCCGTTCCCTCATACCGTGGTGCTCGGTTATTCGAACGGGGGCGGTGTGCAGTACGTCGGAATGCCTGGCGATAAAGCCAAGGGCGGATACGAAATGACCGAGGCCGGGGCGGGTGACGACAACTGCGGGCAACTCCTCATCGAGGCAGCGACGAAAGCGCTGAACATCCTATGGCTGAAGCGTTGAAACTCACTCGAATCCCCTCGCTCAAGACCGTCGCGGACTTCCGTAACTTCGTCTCTTCTCTTGGCATCGAGTTGCCCTGCGAGGACAACATCGTTGTCGGCAAGGATTCGCCCCTCGCGCAACCCATCGAGTCCGTCGCCATCAATGGAAAAACGATCGGCAATCGCTGGGCGATCCAGCCAATGGAAGGTTGGGACGGCACGACGGCGGGCGGTTCGACCGATGAAATGCGCCGCCGCTGGCAGCGATTCGGCGAGAGCGGGGCCAAGCTCATCTATGGCGGAGAGGCGATGGCGGTGCGGCCGGATGGACGCGCTAATCCAAATCAGCTAATCATCGTCGAGCAAAACAAAAAGGATCTCGCCGAGCTGCGTGAGATTTTTCTTCGGGCGCATCGCGAGCGTTACGGCAATGCGGACGACGTTGTCATCGGATTTCAGCTCACACACTCGGGACGTTTCTGCAAGCCGACGGACAAGAAACGCATGGAACCAAGAGTGGCCTATCGCCATCCGATCCTCGACCGAAAATTCAACGTAACGAGCGATGCGCAAATGTTCACGGATGGCGAGATCGAGCAGCTTATTGAATGCTACATCGCCGCGGCGAAAATTGCGGGGGACGTTGGCGCGGACTTCGTCGATATCAAGCATTGCCACGGATATCTTTTGCACGAGTTTCTCAGCGCGTACACCCGGCACGGTAAGTACGGCGGCTCGTTCGAGAACCGCACGCGTATCTTGCGCGAAATCGTCACGGGAATCCGCGCGAGCGGAAACAAGATCGAATTCGGCGTGCGGCTGAGCGCATTCGACTTTGTCCCCTTCAAGCCCGACCCAGCGTTATCGCAGCCGGGCAAGCTCGGCCCTGGCATACCGGAGGATTTCTCGCATCTCTTGCCGTATCACTACGCTTTTGGAGTGAACCCGAACAATCCGGTGGAGGACGACCTCACGGAGACGCGCCAGTTCGTCGAGCTATGCTCACAGCTTGGAGTGAAAATTCTCAATTTCAGCGCTGGTTCGCCCTATTACAATCCGCACATCCAGCGCCCGGCGGCCTATCCGCCGAGCGACGGGTACCAACCCCCGGAAGATCCACTGGTGGGCGTCGCCCGACAGATCAACGTTGTGCGAAAACTTCGCGAATATTTGGCCAAGAAGGCAGGACTGGATTCCACCGCGGCCTTCAATCCCAGGGACCGCGTGAAAGCCGCCTCGGCCAGCCCGCGGATGATCTTCATTGGCACCGCCTACAGTTATCTGCAGGAATACCTCCCCCACGTGGCGCAGTACGTCGTTCGGAACGGCTGGACCGACATGATTGGCCTGGGCCGAATGGTTTTGTCCTATCCCACCATGCTTGCCGATGCGGTGGAAAAAGGCGCGCTGGAGAGGAAACTCATTTGCCGCACGTTCAGCGATTGCACCACCGCGCCGCGGAACGGTCTGATCAGCGGCTGTTATCCCCTCGATAAATATTACACCAGCAAACCGGAATCTCAGCAGTTGAAGGAAATCAAGAAAGCGGTGGGAGCCTAGCAAGCGAAAGCTGCATCTCTTTCTGTGCGCTGTCCGTTGGACCAACATCTAAGCCGACTGCCTGGCCATTCTCAAAACTCATCGTTGAACCGACGCAACCCGAGACGATCGTGGAGATTCCAACGGTGAGCAAATGACAAGTGGCAGATCTATGCGCCTAACACCAATCAGCAGGAGGAATTTCATTAGGCGCCTTCGAAATCTAGAGTGGGATGGCCCGTTTCCGGGCGGCAAGCACGAGTTCATGGTGAAGGGCGCCATGAAGCTGCCTATTCCGAATCCGCACGGCAGCGGTGAAATTAGTGTTGGGAAGCTAAGAGAGATTCTGAATGAAATTGGCGTGACTCGCGATGAATGGCAACGGGCGAGTTAACGCGTCTCGGCCAGTTGGTGGTGCAATGAAGGCAAGCCGTCACCACGGGAAAGTGAAAGCTCGATCCATCCTTCCAAGGCGGATTCGAGTTGAGCCAGCACTTCCCGTTTCGTCTCACCGAAGACAACCAGGCCCGCAAAGCCCGGAATTTTCGCAGAGTAGCCTTCGTCCGCTCCAAGCGATTTGACCTGGGCCAGTCTTAGAGCTGCTTTTTTGTATCCGTCCAGTTCAGCCACAACGAAAAATTAGCTTATCAGCTCGGAAACTCAATCCTAATCGCGCTCGACCAGTTGCTTGAGTCTGCGAAATCGAGTTGGGAGCGCTGCGGCGATCCGCTGTGCTATTTCCAATCAATAATTACCGCCCGGCTGCGCGGCGGAGTTCCTCCAGTTCTTCCAACGTCGCGGGCCAGTCCTTCTTCAGGAGCAGCGAGAGCGAGCGGTCGGCTAAAAGTTTGCCGCCGGTTTGGGAGCGCGGACAGTAGTTGGTTTCGTTCGAGGCATAGCGGATGCGCTGAACGCGTGCGCCGCAGTCAGGACAGGGCTTTCCGAATTTCCCGTGCACCGCGAAGTCCTCGCGGAACGCCGTTACATCCTCAGGAAATCCTTCGCCAGTTTCCTCGCGCAAAGTTTCGATCCAGCGCTTAAGAGTTTGTTGCGTTGCCACATGCAACCGTGCGATTCCTTCGCGAGAGAGTTTTTGCGTCAGCGCAACGGGCGATAGCCGTGCACGATGCAGGATTTCGTCCGAGTAGGCGTTGCCGATACCGCTGAAGAGGTGAGGGTCGGTCAGCGCGCGCTTCAGGGTGTGGTTCTGGGCTGTGAGTGCTTCGGCGAAGGCGTCAAGGCTTGCGTCCAAAACCTCCAGGCCACCGGGGTCGTGTGCCCGCAGCGCTTCCTCGCCACGGAGCAAATGAAGCGAAGCCCGCTTTTTCGTGCCGGCCTCCGTCAGCAGCAAAGTGCCACCGGGAAAGTCAAAGGCTGTCAGGCGGTGGCGACCGGAGAGCTTCGCTTCTGACTCAAGCCAGTGCAGTCGACCGGCAATCATCAGGTGCAGCACGAGCCAGAGGTCTTCTTCAAATCCGATAGCGATGCGTTTGCCGAGCCGGCGCAGCGCTTTCACGTTCTTGCCATTTACGGACTGTATCGTAGGCACCGCCGTCCGCAGGAGAAACGGACTCGCGATGCGGACCTTTTCCAGCGGCTGGCCGAGAATGCGCTTTTCCAGAGCCTCGATATAGATGCTGATGTCGGGCAATTCCGGCATATTGAATTCAATTTCTTGCGCCCCTGAACGGGGCGCGCAAGCCTCATTATTCTTCAGCAATTCTCATTTGCGAAGCGCGGCTGTGTGCGAAGCACCAGCCGCAGCGCGTGGTTGCGCAGAATCGCTTGGTGTGAGGCGGACGTGCTGCGGCTGGTCGGGACGACACAGCCGCGCTCCGGGTCACAAGGGTACTGCTGCCATTATTTTCGCTCGCGATTCAAATTCGCCGTAACCAAACTTCGTCCGGATGCAACCGATTGCGGAAAATCTTATCAAAGCGGCTCGACACCTTTGCGCGGCGGTGGAGCAACTCGGTTTCGGTCCGCCAGTCACTCGCGTGTACAACCCGCTCGCTTACGCGTGGAAGGTGCACGAAGCCTACTTAAAAAGATACGGCGACAACCGCAAACGAGTAATCTTCCTCGGGATGAATCCCGGCCCGTTCGGTATGGTGCAGACCGGGGTGCCGTTCGGCGAAGTCAGGGCGGTGCGGGACTGGATGGCAATCGAGGAGGCGGTCGGGCGGCCCGGAAACCTCGAGCCTTACTCCAACTCACGGCGGTCCCGATGTTCGGACGTGGACTCCGGTGCGCCAGTCTCGATCCTTTCACCGTCGGGTAAACGAAACAGACTGACGCGGGCCAACGAACGCGAACATCCAAAGCGCCCGGTGTTGGGATTTGCTTGTCCGCGTTCCGAAGTCAGCGGCCGTCGCCTGTGGAATCTTTTCGCCAATCGGTTCGGCAAAGCCGAGAATTTTTTTGCTGAGCATTTTGTCGTCAACTATTGCCCGCTGGCGTTTTTCGAAACGACCGGACGGAATCGCACCCCGGATAAATTACCGGCGCAGCAACTGACGCCGCTTCTGAAAGCGTGCGACGAGCATCTGCGTCGGACGGTCGAGATTCTCCAGCCGGAATGGGTGATCGGTGTGGGACGATTTGCCGAGCAGCGCGCGAAACAGGTTTTTCCCGACGGTCAGTTGCGGATTGGCAGCATTCTCCATCCTAGCCCGGCCAATCCTGCCGCAAACCGCGATTGGGAGGGAATCGTCACCGCTCAACTGAACAAACTCGGTGTCTGGAGCTGACGCCTTGACGGATTAGTCGACGACGGTGAATTTGCCCATGAACCTTCCCATCGGAGCGCGGATGCCCACATCCGCCCTGCCATCAGCCGGGTATCTGAGCTCGCGGATGTGGGCTTCCGCGCTCCCATCCAAAGGCGGTTCACGGCATTGATGCGCGTCGAATCTTGGAAATTGAGGCTGCCTATGCAGGCATTTCCTGAAACTAGAACCCAGAAAGCCGGACCACTGTTCCTGGCGAGGCCAGGTGAATCAACAAGGTGGCGATGTTCTTGGATTGTCCCGGCAGGACGAAATCCGGCGCGATTTCCGCCATCGGCTGCAACACGAAACGGCGCTGATGAGCGCGAGGGTGGGGCAGAATCAACTCGGGCGTATCGCGGAGTTGCTTGCCAAAAGAAATTAGGTCCAGATCGAGGGACCGCGGCTCATTGAGGATTGTCTTGGCGGTGCGGCCAAACGCCTTTTCCAGCGCCTGTAGTTTCGCAAGCATCGTTTCGGGCGTTTCATCAGCGCGCGACACGAGGCCGATCACAGCGTTGATGAAGATTCGTGACCCTGGCGGACAATCCACCGGCGTTGTTTGCCAGAGTGAAGAGCGAAGCAACGGCCGGTCGGAAAAGGCCTGCAGACGTTCCATCCCTTGTCGAATGTTCAGCCGCGAATTACCGAGGTTGGAACCGAGCGCGACAAAACACAAATCGGCATAGCTCATCGTTTGATTCGTGTTTTTCGGGTTTCGCGTCTCACGTCTCGGATCGTCGGCTTGGGACGCGAGACTTGAGATTCGGAACCCAAAGCAAGATTGCGTCAAGCCGCGGCAGACCAAGGAACTGTCCGTTTTAGAATGCTACCATCATTTCAGACCGAGCACGTGTTGCATGTCGTAGATGCCCGGCCTTTGTTTTACGACCCACTGAGCGGCGCGCAACGCCCCATTGGCGAACGTTTCCCGGCTCGAGGCCTTGTGCGTTAGTTCAAGTCGCTCGCCGTTCGCCGCAAAGATAACGGTGTGATCGCCCACGACGTCCCCGCCGCGCATCGAGTGCATGCCGATTTCCGTCGCGGATCGCTCGCCGACGATTCCCTCGCGGCCATGTCGAATTGATTCCTTGAGCTGAAGCTTTCTCACGTCGGCCAGGATTTCCGCCAGCGTGGTGGCGGTCCCGCTGGGCGCGTCTTTCTTCCGTCGATGATGCATCTCGACGACCTCCAGATCAAAGTTCGGCCCCAGTATTTCCGCCGCTTTGCGCGTCAACCAAAAGAGCGTGTTTACGCCGGTGGAATAGTTAGAGGCCCAGACGATGGGAATTTGTGATTGGTGAATGGTGATTTGTGACTTCTCTACATCGTTGTGGCCGGTAGTGCCGATGACCAAGGCTTTTTTGTGTTTGGCACACAGCGCGGCAACGTCCGTCGTCGCGCTATGAAAACTAAAATCAACGACGACGTCGCCTTCGGTGATTAGAGCAGCGAGATTGTCCCCCAAATCAATCTGGCCAACAACTTGCAACTCCGGAAGGCGCGCCGCGCAGGCGATGAGTGTTTGACCCATTTGGCCTTTGGAGCCGGTGATAATTATTTTTGTCCTAGCCATTGAGCACGCCACACGTCTTCATCGTCGCCCTCAAGGTCGCCCGGTTCTTTGCACTGAGCGGCACCATCGGCAACCGATATTCCTCTTCGATCTCTCCCAGCATCGCCAGCGCGGCCTTGACTGGAATCGGATTGGTTTCGATAAAAAGATCCTTGAACAACGGGTAGAATTTCGCGTGTAGTTTTTGCGCAACAGCCGTTTTGCCTATCCTGAAGGCGCGCACCATCTGCGCCACTTCCCTGGGAATTACGTTGGAGGCGACGCTGACGACGCCCTCGGCGCCCACCGACATGAAGGGCAGCGTCAGCGAGTCATCGCCGCTCAGGATCGTGAAATTTTTCGGAAGCGCCGCGCGCAACTGGCTGACCCGATCAGGGTTGCCACCGGCTTCCTTGATGCTGACGATATTTTTGCATTCCTTCGCCAGTCGTTTCACCGTGTCCACGCCGATCTCGATGCCGCAGCGACCCGGGATGCTGTAAAGCATGATGGGGAGTTTCGTCGCCCGGGCAATGGCACGAAAATGTTGGAACAAACCCTCCTGAGTTGGCTTGTTGTAGTACGGCGCAACCTGAAGCGAGCCGTCCGCGCCAGAGGCCTCCGCAGCCTGGGTCAAAAAGATCGCTTCGCTGGTCGAATTGCCGCCCGTGCCCGCCAACACTGTGATTTTCCGGGCCGCAAATTTTACCGACAGTTGGATGACACGGATGTGCTCATCGAAGTGGAGTGTGGGCGATTCACCGGTGGTGCCTACGGGCACGATCCCGTCCACCCGGGCTTGGATTTGGGACTTGATCAGTCGTTGCAGCGCTGGTTCGTCCAGCAGGCCCTTTTTGAACGGCGTGACAATAGCAGTATAGGTTCCGGTAAACATGGGTCATTAGAGCGTCACCAGTTAAAGTCGGGGAAACGTCCGGATTTGACCAGTCCGATTTTAGAGCTGGATCTTGCCGTCGAAAACAAATTCGGCCGGGCCACTGAGCTGGACATCGGTGAATTGCTGCTGACGTTCGGTGAAACTGACCTGCAGCCTGTCGCCGCCCTGCACCTGGACCTCGACCGGCGAGTGAAAGGAGTGAACCAGCGCCGAGACGAGCGCTGAAGCGGCCACACCGGTGCCGCAGGCGAGCGTTTCGCCCTCGACGCCGCGTTCGTAAGTGCGCACGCGAATTCGATTTGGAGCGAGCACGTGGACGAAATTCACGTTCGTACCGCGTGGAGCGAACTGTTTGTGGTAGCGAACGTCTGCGCCAAGTTGCTGCACCATCGCTTTGTCAGCGTCGGGCACAAAGATTACTACGTGTGGAACACCGGTGTTGAGAGAATGTGCCGTCAAAGGCCCGCTTGAGAGAGCGATCGACTGATTAAGGCAGAGGTCCTTTGGCTGAGTGAGATTCACGGTCACGCGTTCACCCTGGAAGGTAGCGCGAATGACGCCGGCGCCGGTCTCGAAAGACGTTTCGCCGTTGGCACCGGTCAATCGTTGAACGAAGCGAGCGAAGCAGCGCGCGCCGTTCCCGCACATCTCAGCCTGGCTGCCATCGTTGTTGTAGAACTCCCATGCCCAATCCGCTTTCCCGGACTTGGAAGGGATGAGGACAAACAGGCCATCGGCTCCGATGCCACGGTGGCGATCGCACAATCGCACAACCTGATCGCGTGCGAGTTGGATGTTTTGCGCCCGATTGTCGACGAGCACAAAGTCATTCCCTGCGCCGTTCATTTTTGTAAACTCCAAAACCATGACGCGGCAAATTATCAAAGCGCCGGGAAAAGACAAGGGGAAGCCAGCGTGCCGCCGGCGTCTTGTCCGCAGACTCGTCCAGGACCTCGGAATCAGTCTCGCGCGAAGTCGATGAAGCCGCGCTCGACGTCGGTGTGGATCAATTTGACATGGACGCGATCGCCCACATCGAGTCCAGAGAATCCGCGTTCCAGCTTTCCCTCGACCGGCGGACCGCAGAGGCGCACCCACGTTCCTTTCGGGGAGGCGCCGGTGACGATGGCCTCGAATCGCTCGCCAATCCTATCGGACAAGAAGAGCGCCGCAGCCGACTTCTGAACCCGGCGCTCAATTTTGGTGGCGTCGTCCTCCCGGCTTGTGCAGTGCTTCGCAAGTTCCTCAAGTTCGGGGATAGTGTAGGGAGGCGGTGCGCCCGCCAGCGCGGCCTTCAGCAGCCGCTGCGTGATCAGATCGGGGAAGCGCCGGTTCGGTGCGGTCGAGTGTGTGTAGTCCTTCACCGCCAATCCGAAGTGTCCCGGCGGCTCAACCCCTGGTGGATTGAGAGCGTACTCCCCTCTTCCGATGAGCTTGACGACTGCGAGGGAGAGGTCCGGGAATTTCTCCGGGTCGGCTTTGCGTCGCCGGCCGAGGAAGGCTTCGAGCGCGACGGCGTCCGGCTCGTGCGGAAGCCGGTCCCCAAACTGAGACGCGAGGTCCGCGATGCGGTTCCAGCGCTCCGGCTGCCGCAAGACCCGGCGCAGGGAAGGGAACTTCTTCGATTCCAGGTAGGCTGCGGTCACGCCATTGGTCGCAATCATGAAGTCCTCGATCAGTTGCTTCGCCCGGTTTTTTCGATCCAGCTCCAGATCAGAAAGCGCGTCTCGGTCGAAAACCGGTTTCGCCTCGATCGTTTCAAGACTGAGCGCGCCTTGTTGATGCCGCAGGTCTACCAGCCGCTGTGCGACCCGATCCTGAATGCGGAGGTTCTCGTCGAGGCCCGGGACATCGAGGACTCTTCGTGGCGCCGATTCCTCACCGTCCAACCATGCAGCGACGCTTCGATAAGCCAGTTTCCCATGGTTCCTGACGCGCGCCCGATAGAGTTCCGATGCAACGAGCGAGCCGTCTCCTTCGAACACCATATCGGCGACCACGGCGGTTCGGTCCTGATCTTCGTTCAACGAGGTGAGGCCGGTGGACAGCGCCTCGGGGAGCATCGGAAAGATCACGGCAGGGGTGT
>JBDTOW010000058.1:0-10810 GCA_039933075.1 Verrucomicrobiota bacterium
CCCTTGGGTAACCTCGAATTTACCAAGCCAAAAATCGCGAGTGAGCGTGACCGGATGTTTGATGCGAAAGAAAGTGCCCGCCTTGATTCGGACCATGTTGGTCAATGGAACCAACTCCGGCTTTGGAGGAGGAGGCGTCGGAGCGGCAAGCTCTTTCGGATGGCTGTAGATCCCGCGGTCGCAGCCCAGTTGAATTGAGAGCGCCACGATGGGAATCAAGATCCGAAAAAGGCGCGAAATTTGCGGGCAGAGCTGAGAGAAGCGTTTGCGGGTTCCGGAGAAATATGCTCTGTCTTTGCTCACTTTGTCGGACAGGTTTTACATTAGTCCTGACATTGCCGCAATCCTCCGCACGATTTCCTCTCATTTTACTCACTCCGCTTTTCCACTTTTCAAATCCACGCGGAGGTTCCACACGTTATTGCTCAATCGAACAGTCTGCTCCTTGCCGCCGGGCCAGCGAATCCAAAGGGCAATCGGCTCTTCGCCGCAACCGAGCACCTGAGCTGCCGCATCCTGGGACCAATAACCGGAGCCGGCCTGGATGGTCCGGCATGGACCTGCGTGGCCGTCCGCGTAGAGCACGCGCATTTGGGCGCCTACGGCGTCCGGATTGGCCGGCGGGCCATTGAGTTCAACGCGAAGCCCGCGCTTGGCGCCCTGGTTGATATACAACTTGGTCGGCGCACTATTTTGCGAAACAGCCAGGTCCACCCGCCCGTCGTGATTGAAGTCCGCAAGCGCCGCGCCTCGTTGCTCTCCCTCGATCTTGATCCCAGTGATGTTCGCGTCCATTGCGCTGAAGGCTCCTTTTCCGTTGCCGCGGAGCCACAAGCCGCGTCCGCTGTCATCGCGGGAAAGGTCCGAGGCGCTCCCATAGAAGTTTTGACTCAGGAACAGATCCTCTTTTCCATCTCCGTCGAAATCTCCGACGTTAATGGAAAATACCGGGGCAAGTTGTGCTTCCCGAGGCAGCGGGACGCGCTCGAAATGTGATCCTCGGTTGAGAAATATGGAGGATTCAAGCTGGTTGACCTCGACCTTTTTGGCTCTCTCATAGCGATCGCCCAGAATGTCCTGGACCGTGGCCTTGCCGTAGACCTCGTGCGTTGTGAATTGCTGTTCTACTTCCGGCAAGCCGCGCGCCAGCCAGAGGCGATCACGGACCGGCAGCCACCTTCCTTCGTGCTCCCAGGCTGCAATGAGTTCGCCGTTAGCGGCCACTTTCCAATCGTAATACAAACGAAGCGGGCCGGGTCGATAGAGTTCGTAAAATGTATTGCGTCCCCAATTCCCAACTGCCAAATCCAACATGCCATCACCATCGAAATCTCCCGAAGTGACTCCCGTCCACCATCCGCTCGCTCCCGAAAATCCCCATTGTCTTGTCATCTCCTCGAAGCGTCCATGTTGATTTCGGAAGACGCGCACCGGACCCCATTCCATCGCCAACGCCAGATCGGGCTGGCCATCGCCGTCCAAGTCGGCGAAGGTCGCGCCGCTCACCAGGCCAAGCGATTCGAATGGCTGGCTCAGTGCAGGGCTCCGGCGCAACTCGCCGTTTTCATTTAAGCAGAGAGCTGAAGCCACCGGTTCGGGATATCGGCCTGGGAGAAAACGTCCGCCAACAAACAGATCCAAGTCGCCGTCGCCGTCAATATCCGCCATGCAAAGGGGACCAACGCCGGGGTGCCGCGCTGTTCGTCAGACTAAAAACCGCAACTTCGCTTTCCTGGTTTCCACTTATCCCATAGTTCGAAACGGCGACGAGCAAATTGCGATTTCCTTTGTCGTCGTGCCAGCCCAACACCGCACCCTGGTCGGTAGCGTTCGCGGGAATGTTTTCGATCATCCGAAAATTTCCTCCGTGGTCATTCGTGAAGACGGCCAGCTTGCCACCCCGACCGCCGGTCACAATCAAATCCTCCCAGCCATCACCATTAAAATCATACCAGCTCACACCTGGTCCCAAACGGCTGAGGCGGCGGGGCAAGAGCGGTTGCTCGGACCAATCGTCGAAAGAATCCTCAAAGTGCACGTGCCCAAGCCGGGAACTGGCATCGGCAAAAAATGGCTCCACGCCGGGCGACGTTGCGACAAGCATTGCCGTTGAATTAATGGAAGATAGGGCGTGGGCCTTGGAGACTCCTCGCGGGGAGAGGGAGAAGATTCGCTGTCGGCGAATTCCCTAATTCACCAGCACTGGGTTGGACGAGTCCGCGGGCGGCGGCACTGGCCTCGTCCACCTCATAAATTCGATTGGGCTGCACGTTGGTAATGATACTCTCATCTCCGTTGCGCCACTTCACTTCCAGGCGCATCGGCTTTCCGGCGTTCGGATCGGACGCGAACACGCGCGCGGTCTGGTCACCCGACAGATAACGGCCACCGCAAATCATCTCCTGGCTTTGCGTAAGGGAATCGCCAACGAGCAGAATGCGGGCGCCAATTCCTTGGGTGTTCGGCGCCAGGCCCTTTAGGCGGACCTCGATGCGGCCCGCCGGGGCGTCATTGCGGTACAGACTCACCACCTCGTTCAGATTATTGATCACGACATCCAAATCCCCGTCATTGTCCAGATCTCCCAAAGCCATGCCATAAGAAATTCCCATCTGATCGAATCCCCATTCCCGAGCCATCGGTTCGAAAGTTCCGTCCCGGCGATTACGAAAAGCGGCGTTGGGGGTGGGCCAGGGTGGGCGGGGGACTAATTGGCGGGAGCGCTTCAATTGCTCCTTGGTCACCTTGCGCTGACGCTCTTGATCCTGGCTATCCTGGTCCATGACATCGAGGCTGAATCCGTTTGAGACGAGCAGATCCTCATAGCCGTCCAAATCGACATCCAGAAAGATCGGGCACCACGACCAATCGGTGGCGGCGACTCCCGCCATGAACGCGGCTTCCGCAAACGATCCGTCGGCGCGGCCAAAGAATAGCGTGTTTCGGTTGTAGGCCGGCGTTTCCTCGATTCGCTCACGCGGTCCGGGCTCCGGAATATCCTTGACGAGTTGCATCATTCGCTTTCCCGGCTCGCGGGCCAGCATATCAACGACGATAAAATCATCGAGCCCATCGCGATCGAGGTCCGCAAAATCCAGACCCATCGACGAGCGGCTGGTGTGCCGAAGGATGAACGGGTCAATCGCGCGGAAGGTGCCCTTTCCAGTATTCATCCAAACCCGGTCAGGGGAAGCGAAGTCATTGCAAACATAGAGATCCGGCGCGCCATCTCCGTTGATGTCGCGAAACATCACGCCCAGGCCCCAGTCGCGGTAAGGGGGAATCGGTTTGCCCTC
The DNA here is from genome assembly GCA_039933075.1 of Verrucomicrobiota bacterium. Lineage (GTDB taxonomy): Bacteria > Verrucomicrobiota > Verrucomicrobiia > Limisphaerales > JACPZS01 > JBDTOW01. Next base: position 3,297 of record JBDTOW010000058.1, read on the forward strand.
CTCGTTCAAAAAAACGCCAGGCTCGAATTGGATTGGAGTGAAATGTCCTTGCCCATCGTTGCGATACAACCCGTGAACCTCCGGCAGCTCGCGCACTTTCCCGCCAGGAAGCGCCTCAAATCGATCCTTCCACTTTGGCAAGCTCGTGGACTCGCCATTGACCTTGCTCACCTCCCATTTGTCTCCGCGTCTGGCCAAGGCAAAGCGGGTGGAGGGATCGGCCAGGTAAATCACATCAATATAATGCGTGCAGTAAAGATCCAGATCGCCATCGCCGTCGATGTCGGCCAGGGCCGTCGACATTGCTGAATTGGTTCGGGACAATCCTGACTCCTTCATTTCCGTCCACTGGCCTTTGCCGTCGTTGAGAAAAAGCCGGGTTCCTTCGGGAACGCCGTTGACGAGGAGATCCAAATCGCCGTCACCGTCCACATCCGCGAAAGTGGCTCCGGTGGACAGTTGTCCCGCGCAAGCTGCCTCTCCTGGATCCATTTCTTGGAACCGCCAATTGCCCAGATTGCGGTAGAGCCGATTGGTTCCGTGCAAGCTGCAAAGATAGATGTCCGCCCGGCCATCTCCGTCCACATCACCGATGGCCAGTCCGGCGCCGTTGTGCGCCACGGAATTGGTAAAATAGAAATCCCCTTGAAGTTCGTTGGTAAACCATACCCCGGTGGCCTTTGGATTCATCAGGGTGAACCCCGCCTTCCCGCTCGGGCCAGGTTCCACCTCGAGGCTGCGAAATCCCGCGCCCTCGGACCACGACGAGGCAGCCGCAGCCTGACAGTAAAGGCTCAGCAAAATCACTACAGCGCCGCGCGTACATTTGGCCCAGTTCACGGACAGAGCAAAACAGAGGTCACGCCCTTGTCAATCCTGAGCGCTGCACCGCCGATTACGCAGCGCAGCTAGCGCGACGGATTGACAAGTCTCCCAACCACTGGCTGATGGGCTGACGACAAGACCGCCTGCCAGCTAACTGGACATGGCAGAAGTTAGCAGCAGCTTCGGCCCGCACCGAAGCTGTAAATATTCTTTCAACTTATGCCGCGCGAACTATTGCGAATGAACTCAATCAGATGGGTCACTTCGGGTAATGGCGGCAGTTCGGATTCAATCCGCGACAGAGCGTTTGTGGTGATCAGTCCTTCGCGGAAAAGAATCTTATAGGCTTTTTTTAATGCCGACTGCGCCTTGGCTGAAATGCCGTTGCGGTCCAAGCCCACTTTGTTCACGGTCCTCGTCTTCGCCGGGTTTCCGTCCGACAGCATGTACGGCACGACATCCTGCACCACTTTGGAACATCCGCCGATTAGAGCCATCCGCCCAATGCGACAGAACTGATGGATCGCGACCAGGCCGCCAATGACGGCGTGATCCTCCACCGTGACATGACCCGCCAACTTCACGGTCGACAGGATAATATGGTCTCCGAGCGTGATGTTATGGGCCAGGTGGCTGTAGGCGAGGACATGGTTGCGCGATCCGATCACCGTCACTTCACCGTCGCCAGTCGCGCTATGGATCGTGACATATTCGCGGAAAGTGTTGTAATCGCCAATCTGTGTGCGCGTAACGCCGCCCTTCCATTTCAGATCCTGGGTCTTGAGGCCAATGCTCGCAAACGGAAAAATTTCGTTGCCTTCACCGAGCGTCGTCAACCCATCGATGACCACATGTGGGTGAAGCCGGCACTTGTCACCAAGCACCACGTTCTCGCCGATCACGCAATAGGGACCGATCTCACATTTGTCTCCGATCTGCGCGCGTGGATGGATAACGGCGGTGGGATGGATCATGATGCCATTCAACTTTCATTTATCGACCAGGATGAAAGAGACCTGCGCTTCGCTGACGGTCTCTCCATCCACCATACAGACGCCTTTGGCCTGGCCGATCTTCCCGCGCACCTTGGTCATCTCCACCTCAATCACCAGTGTGTCGCCCGGACGCACCGGCTTGCGCCATTTGACATCCTGAGCGGACATGAAATAGGCAAGCTTCCCGGTGTTCTCGGCCTGCCTGAGCGTAAGAATCCCGGCGACCTGGGCGATGGCTTCGAGCTGCAAGACCCCGGGCATAATCGGATGACCGGGAAAATGTCCCTGGAAATAGGACTCGTTGATCGTGACGTTTTTGATCGCCGTAATGCGGTTGCCTTCGATTTTTATCACGCGATCTACCATGAGAAATGGAAACCGATGCGGCAACAGCTTTGTCACCTCGAACGGGTCCAGCGTGGCGCCTTCCCGAACGATCATCTCACCTCCAGCTCCGCCTGGCAGAGGGGCTGTTGTCTTTGTCAGCGCGGGTGGCGGCGCAAATGTTTGGGCGTCAACGATCGGTTTGCGCATCTGCGCGTAAATCCGGCGGGTCAATTCGCAATTGGCGGAATGGCTCGGCTTGATCGCCACCACGTGCCCGAGCAGCGGCCGGCCGAGCAAAGCGAGATCGCCGATGATATCCAGCATCTTATGGCGAACAAATTCATCGGGATACCGCAGCGGTTCGGTGGTCAGGACCGCGTCGTCGCGAATCACGACTGCATTCTCAAGGCTGCCTCCCTTAATCAGCCCGTTCTTAATCAGAAATTCGATCTCCTCATAAAAACAAAAAGTGCGGGCGTGGGCCAGTTCCTTTTCCCACGCTTTGGGCGAGAGTTCGAGCGAGTAAAACTGGGTGTAACGGCCCGCTTTGTCCGCGCTGGTGCAGGTGAGTTTCAACGTCTCGTGCGGGAAGACGGTCATCAGCGCCTCGCCAACTTCGACTTCGATCGGCGCCTCGACCCGGTACGGTTCCCGTTGTTCCGCTTGGGGGACGATGCCAGCCTCCTCCACCATACGGCAATAATCCCGCGCGCTGCCATCGCCGATCGGCGGTTCGTTGCCGTCCAATTCGATGATCGCGTTGTCGATGCCGTAACCGGCGAAGCTCGCCAGCACATGTTCGACTGTGTGAATTCTTGCGCTGCCCTTGGACAAGGTGGTCGAGCGGGTCGTCTCGCTGACATTGTCGATGTGCGCCTCGATCTCCGGCTTTCCCTCGAGGTCGCCGCGTCGAAAACGGATGCCCGTGTTCGGCGGGGCCGGGAGAAAAGTCATATTGACCCGGCTTCCACTGTGCAAGCCGAAGCCCGCGAAGCTGACTGATTGACCAAGGGTTTGTTGTTGGAGCACAAATACGATTAAACAAACCACGGCCCCGATTAGCAAGCTGTCAGATTTGATTGCAGGCGGGCGACGAATGGCAGGAGGATCGCGACCACTAGCTGAGCAAACTTGCCTGTCCCGCGATACAAAAGCGTCCAAAATCGCCCATGCTGGAGGCGTAGTTTTTGCAACAGGGGCGTTGGTGAATGTCTCAGCGTTTTGGAGTGCGGGAACACGTTCCCGCTTTGGCTGCACGGTGGAGAAAGACGAGGGCGTTAGTCCGATTCGAGAGTTTCCATGGCCGGCGGAGCGTGCAGGAAGTTTGCTTCTGTAAGACTCAACTGCCGTTTTAGGCTAAACGACTTTTGCTCGACACCTAGCGTTTTTCCGTAAGAAATCGTTCTCGCTGTTTGTCTTCGTCACTCGCGGCCGTTCGAGTCGCCACAGTCGAAGAGCTTTGACGATGTGACGGGACAAACCTCCGCCAATGCAATTTCCGGCGCAGATCGTCCAGGAACGAGTAAGCCACAGGCGTAACCAGCAAGGTCAGCAATAGACAAAGTGTCTGGCCGCCGATGACCACGATCGCTGTCGCGCGACGTTCTTCCGCGCCCGGCCCGGTTCCGAGTGCCAACGGCAACATGCCCGCAACCAGAGTGAGCGTGGTCATCAGGATTGGTCTCAATCGATCTCGATTCGCCTGAAGGATGGCCTCCAGACGTTCCATGCCGGTCGCGCGGAGATTGTTCATGTGATCGATTTGAAGAATTGCATTTTTCTTCACAACGCCAAACAGGACGAGCATTCCCAACGCAGAATAGAGGTTGATGGTTTGACCTGTCAGCCAAAGTGAGATGAGAGCGAATGGAACCGAAAGCGGCAGCGACAAGAGGATCGTAAACGGATGGACCAGGCTTTCGAATTGGGACGCGAGAATGATGTACATGAGAATCACTGAAAGCAGAAACGCCCAGAGAAATTCGGTAAAGGTGCTTTCCAATTCCCGGCCCCGGCCGGAAACGCGAGTGCTGTATCCAGGCGGCAAATTCATCTCATGAACCTGAACGCGTAACGCCGCCAACCGGTCAGCCAGCGCGTAGCCGGGCGCAATCGCGGCGCGCAAACTCACCTGGCGTTGGCGGTCCAGGCGGTCGATGCGCGAGGCGGTCACGCCCGGCACGATTCGGACCAGGTTATCAAGCCGAACCAGTCCGCCGCCCTGTCGCGGCACGTAGAGACGGGAGATGGTCGGCACGTCGCTCCGATCGCCGACAGCCAGGCGGAGTTGGACATCGTAATCATCGTTGACCGAAGCGTCGCGGAAGCGGGAGACTTTTTCATCCCCGCCGACCATGAGTCGCAACGCGGTGGCGATATCCTCCGTATCGACACCCAGCGTCGCAGCTCGTTCGCGGTCGATTTCCACCCGCAATTCCGGCTTGTCCAGTTTGAGCGTGGTGTCGGCGTCAAGCAGTCCAAGCTCGGGCGCTTTTTTCCGAAGTTGATCAGCGTAGGCGCCGAGCGCTTCGAGGTCCGGGCCGAGCAGCGCGAAATCGATATCGAAGTTCGGGCCGCCCATCGTAAAGGTTTGCGGATTGCGGATCGAGCCACGGAGGTCCGGATATTTCTTAAGTTGCCGGCGAACTTCCTGGACGACATCGCGCTGGGTGAAATTGCCCTGGAAGGCGCGCCACGGTTTGGTTTGAAGCAACCTCTGCCAGCCGAAAGTTCGCTCTTGGTGTGGGATTAAACGAACGTAAAAGCGCGCGTTGTTCACATTTCCCATGCCACCGCCGCTGCCGCCCATCGACGCGAGCACCAGGCGGACTCCTCGAGTTGCGAGGAGATCGGCTTCGATTTTTTGAGCGACCTCGTCCATCGCCGCCAGGCTCGTTCCCTCAGGCGCGGTGACACTGACATCGAACTCCCCTTCGTCGACATTGCTGGGGATGAATTCTTGTTTCACGGTTTTGTACAGCGGGATCGAGGTTAGAACGATGCCCACCGAAAGCAGACCGACCGCGATGCGGTGACGCATCACCAGCCTCAACGCCCGCGCATAAGCCCGGTCGAGCCGCGCGTAAAAACCGCGTCGCGATTTCGGCGCGGCCGAATCGGCACCCTCTCCGCCGCCCCGCGACTTGAGCAAGCGCGCGCTCATCATCGGCGTCAGAGTGAAGGAGACCAGCAGGCTGACCAGAACGGCAACCGCGGCGGTAATTCCAAATTGAAACAGAAAACGCCCCGAAATGCTCGACATAAAGGAAACCGGCACGAAAATCACGACCAGGCTGAAGGTGGTCGCCATGACGGCCAGCGCGATTTCCGCGGTTCCCGCGCGAGCCGCCTCGAAAGGCCCCATTTTCTTTTCTTCGACGAAACGAAAGATGTTTTCCAGGATGACGATGGCATCATCGATCACGATTCCCACCATGAGGACGAGGGCGAGCATCGTGACGCTGTTGAGCGTAAAATCGAGCGCCCGCATCATGCCGAAGGTAGCGATGACCGAGGTCGGAATCGCCACGGCGGCGATAAAAGTGGCGCGCCAGTTTCGCATGAAAAGCAGGACCACCAGGCACGCGAGCAGACTGCCAAGAATGAGGTGCCGTTTGATTTCGTGGAGCGCCTCGTAAATATAGCGCGATTGGTCGCGGACGACCTCGAGTTTGACATCGGTAGGAAGTTGGGCCTGAATCGCTGGAAGTTGTGCCTTGGCGGCCTCGATTACGGCGACGGTGTTGGCACCGGACTGACGGCGAACTTCGAGGCTCACCGTCGGGATGCCGTTGAGACGCGAGATCGACCTCTGCTCTTTCGTGCCATCCTCGGCCCAGCCGACATCACGGATCCGAATCGCCGAGCCATCGCGGGTGGCCACCACCAGGTCGTTGAATGCTTTGGGATCGGTAAGCCGCCCCAACGTCCGCAAGGTCTGTTCCCGCAAACTGGTCGTCACGTAGCCGCCGGGGACATTGGAATTCTGCCGGACGACCGCTTCCCGGACATCGCTGATCGAGATTTGATAAGCGGCCAATCGATCCGCATCCACCCAGATGTTAATGGCCCGTTTAAGGTCGCCGACAATCTCGACATCGCCCACTCCGGCCGATCGTTCGAGTTGGACCTTTACGATCTTGTCCGCAATTTCGCTTAGTTCGCGAATGCTGCGCTGGCCGGAAAGGGATACCACGAGGACGGGCGACAAGTCGTTGTCAGCCTTGGAGACGATCGGTGGATCGGCTTCCCGAGGCAGGTTTCTAACGACAGTGGCGACGCGGTCGCGCACATCCTGCGCGGCGGTGTCGATATCCCGTCGCAAATCGAATGTGACCAGGATAAACGAGATACCGGACCCGTTGATCGAGCGAAGTTCGGTGATTCCTTCAACGGTATTAATGACTTCCTCGATCGGGTAGGAGATCTGCGCTTCGACCTCCGCGGGAGATGCACCGGGCAGGCGAGTGCTCACGCGCACCGTCGGCAAATCCATGGCCGGGAAACGGTCCACGCCCAGTTTGAGGTAGCCAGCCACGCCCACGACCACGAGCGCCATAATCAGCATCGCGGCGAAGACCGGCCGGCGGATGCAAACTTCGGCGAGCTTCTGCATGAGAGCTAGTCCGCGACGACAACCGGAGAACCCGTTTGCAGGTTGCCAGGATTCAGAATAACGACATCACCGATTTTCAGGCCGGACACGATCTCGATCCAATCCGCGGCGCGATCTCCAGTAGCAATGCGCCTCTCGACCGCTTTTCCCTCGTGGATAGAAAGCACCTTTTCGATGCCCGCGAACGTGACGACGGCGTTTCGCGGGACGGTCAAGGCGAGCGCCTTCTCGTCAATGACAATGGCCGCTCGCGCAAAAGATCCGGGGTGCAGCGAACCGTCATTACGAACATCGGCTTCAATGAGCAGGATGCGGCTGCGTTCGTTGAGGGCCGGGCTGAGGCGCTTGATCTCGCCGGAATAGATGTTGGTCCTGCCTTCCAGCGTCACGCGTACTTTCTGATTTACCTGGATCTTAAACGCTTCCTTCTCGGAAATCTCGAGTCGCAGACGCAGCGGGTCCATGCGAACCAGGGTGACGATCGGCGAACCGGCGGCGAGGTATTCACCGGTGTTGGCGCGTCGTTCCTGAATCGTTCCATCAAACGGGGCGGCGATCGTCGTGTCGGCGAATTGTTGGCGGGCGATCTCCAGTTCGGCGCGCCGTTGCGCGGCCATGGCTTCGCGAGTGCGGATTTCTTCGAGGGCATCCTGATAGCGATTCACAGCGACAGTATATGCCGCGACGGTGGTGTCCACTTCCGATTGAGAGAGTACCTTTTGTTCCCACAGTTTGGTCACTCGTTCGTGGTT
>JBDTOW010000059.1:0-10802 GCA_039933075.1 Verrucomicrobiota bacterium
TGCTTTTTGGACGCGCTGAATCCTCTGGGTGGTCACGTGTGAAGCCCACCGCGCTGTCAATCCTTTTCCTGGGTACCGCCCTTCTGGTCTCGGGGTGCGCTACCTATGACCGCCACGGACTCGACCCGGCTCGTGCGCTCCAGGTTGAACGCTCTTCCGTGCGTCGCGAGTTCGCACTTTCCCGCGAGACCGAACAAGGGATACTGGCCCTGGATCCTGAGCACGTCACTGAAAAGGACATCCGCGGAGTGCTGTCGCGGACTCCGGCGCCTAGAATCATCAACATCCATGGTGGCATCTATCCGGTGCATCGCCGGATGATATCGTTTTCGGAATTTCTCATTGGCATGGGGTATCCAGCGGCGAGCATTACCAATCCGGGGGATGGCACCTATACCTTCAGTTGTTATGAAAGCAGCGAGATGATCGCCGGCGTGATTGCTTGGTACTACGAACGGGAGAGGTTGAGGCCAATGATCGTGGGCCACAGCCAGGGCGGAATGCAGGCGGTTAAGGTCCTTGACAAGCTGGCCGGCCTCTCGGCAAAACGATTGCACGTCTGGAATCCTCTGACCTGGAAGAGGGAGAAAAATTGCGATATCCTCGATCCTCTGACCGGCATCCGGCGCCCAGTGGTCGGCCTCGAACTCCCTTACGCAACCGTAGTAGGGGCGGGCGGTTTGACCCGGCTGCTCCCGAACCAGTATGATATGGTCGCGAAGCTCAGGAAGATCCCGAATTCGGTTGAGGAGTTTACCGGGTTTTGCAAAGGCAGGGACCTTTTGGGTGGCGATTACCTGGGATACGGAACGGCGAACCATTTCAAGTCCATGGACAAAGCGGTTGTTCGCAATGTGTGGCTGCCGGCAGCCTACAAGCATGGAGCGATTCCAGACACCAAGCACCTGCTCAAGAGCCAGCAAATCATGGATTGGATCAACAATTACCATCCCACAGACAAGCCCGTGGAAACCCTGCAGTTGGATGCTGAGTTTGATTCGGACAGCACCCACATTCTCTGGGCCGCCGATGTCTGGTACAGCATCAAGAAGCATTGGGTGCTGGAACTGCGGCGCCGGATCCGCGCCGACCGTTCTTCGGAGGGACACTCGTGAAAAACGGAACGGTCCTGCTCTTTCCCCTTTGTGCCAGCCTGCTTTCGCCGGGCTGCGCGACAATTCAACGTGGTGACTACACGCCGCTGCGCGCGGACCAGTTTGAACGAGAGGCCGATGGCCGCGCGGGCGGTATTCCCGCCGAGGCCAGGGAAAAGATCCTGGCCCTGGACCCTGAGCACGTGTCGGAATGGGAAATCACAAAATTACTATCGCAGATGCCTGCGCCGCGAATCATCACCATCCAAGGGGGCCTCCTTCCCATCAAGAGCACCATGACTTCGTTCGCCCGGTTCCTCATCGGCATGGGTTATCCCGCGGCCAGCATCCGGGATCCGAACGACGGCGCTTACACGTACGGATACTATGAGGGTGGTGACAGAATCGCGGGTGCGATCGCCTGGTATTACGAGCGAGACGGTTTGCGCCCGATGATCGTCGGACACAGTCTGGGCGGGATACAAGCAGTCAGGGTCCTCCACATTCTGGCTGACCCTGCGAGGAAACTGTCGGTGTGGAATCCTTTGACCAGGTCTGACGAAAAGCGATCTGAGATTACTGATCCTTTGGACGGGACGACGCGCCCGGTAACCAGCGTGCAGGTTTCATACGCCTCGGCGGCCGTGGCCGGAGGACTGGCCCGCATTCTTCCCAACGAATGGGACATGAATTCCAAGCTTCGGAAAATACCCGATTCGGTCGAGGAATTCACCGGGTTCCACAAGGGCCTCGATCTTCTTGGCGGCGATTTTCTGGGATACGGACCAGCGAACGATTACCATCCCACGGGCACGGCCATTGTCCGCAACGTACGGCTGCCGTCGGCTGGTGTACATTCAACCATCCCGGCCACAAGACACCTGCTCAAGAACCGTGAGATAAAAGACTGGATCAATAACTACCGGCCGAGCGGGCAGGGCATGGAGGCGCCGGGTTCGATCCGGAAGTTTGGCTGGAACAGCACACGGATTCTCTGGGCCGCCGAGGTCTGGCACAGTATCAAGAAACATTGGGTCCTCGAACTGCAGCGCGTGATCCGCGCGAGTCTTTCTCAAGCCTGTGGCGACTGAATTACTAACATTGAATCGGACGGTCGTGTTCCTCTCTGCCCTGGTTTACTGGTCGGGTGTATTGGTTCAAGCCCGCCGTGTTCGTCGGCGGATTGGGCGGTCTCCCAATGTGCGACCGCAGGGGTTGAAGGAGAAGCTGCTTTGGGCTGGATGGTCTTTCGTCGTTCTGGCCTGGCTGGCACTGCCGTTTCTGATCGGTGGCGCCACGCGGCTGCGAGGGGTTGCGATCATTCCGTCTCTTGTCCATCCCCTCGGTTCTGCTCTCGGTGTGATCATAATGGTGTTGGGTTACGCCGGCACGCTTTGGTGTTATATCGCCATGGGAAGCGCCTGGCGGATGGGGGTCATCCGCACCGAGGAAACCCACCTCGTGACGCGCGGTCCGTACCGACTGGTGCGACATCCTATCTACCTCTTCCAGATCGTCATGGTGGCAGCCATTGCCATTCTGCTTCCATCCGCTCTCTCCTCGATGATCCTGGTCATCCATCTCCTCTGTGTGCTGACAAAGGCAGCGGACGAGGAGTCGCACCTCCGGACGCTCCCGGGTCAGAGCTACGAAGCATATTGCGCCAACACCGGACGGTGGTTCCCGAAATTGCGGAGGCGCAAATCACCGACGGCCTCATTGTCGGCGGCGGACCGTGATCCCTTGAAATCTGTGGAGCAACCGTTAGAATGACCGCTCAAATCAACCGAAGAACCAACAAATGAACCAGCCACTTTCAGGAAAAATAGCGCTGGTGACGGGCGGAACCCGGGGTATTGGCCGCGCGATTGCGCTCAAGCTGGCCAGGGCTGGCAGTGACGTGGCGATCGTTTATCACAACAGCCATGAAGAAGCCGAGACTGTTTGTGCGGCGATCCAGACTTTGGGGCAAAGAGCGCACGCAATCCAAGCCGACGTCAGCGATCCCGAACTGGTCTCAGAGATTTTCGAAACCGTGCGAGAGAAATTCGGCCGAGTGGATTTGCTGGTGAGCAATGCGGCTGTTGGCGTGCTCCGGCCCGCGCTCGAACTCTCACTGAAACACTGGCGGCGATGCCTGGAAACCAACGCGCTGGCCTTGAACCTCCTGGCCCAGCACGCTGTGCCGCTCATGGCTCAAGGCGGGCGCATCATCGCGCTTTCCAGCCTGGGCGCGTCGCGCGCGATCCCGGAATACGCCTTCATCGGCGCCTCCAAGGCAGCCCTCGAAAGCCTTGCCCGGAGCCTGGCGCAGGAGCTAGGTCCGCGGGGAATCCGGGTCAACGTTGTAAGCGCGGGGGTGGTGGATACGGACGCACTTAAGTATTTCCCAAATCGTGAGCAATTGCTGGCCGAATTCGCCCGTCGCGCCCCGGCTGGTCCGACGTTGACCGCGGAGGCTGTCGCCGACGCAGTCTACTTGCTGTGCCTGCCCGAAGCTGACATGATCACGGGCCATACTTTGGTGGTGGACGCGGGTTACTGCATTTCAGGATGACGAGCCCTGACATTATGGATGCCGGCCTGAGCGAGGGAATGGCCATCGTGACTGGCGGCAGCCGTGGAATTGGACGTGCAATCGTCGAGTTGCTGGCGGCAGCCGGCATGCACGTGGTCTTCACCTACCGTCAGGACGCGGCCGCCGCGGCGGAGGTTGTGACGGCCGGCCAGGGTCTCAACATCACCGCCGAGCCATTGGACGTTCGCGACAATCCGGCCTGCGCGGCATTCGTCGAAAAAGTTGTGGACCGCGCCGGTCGGGTTGATTTGCTGGTCAACAATGCCGGAGTAATCCGGGACAACCCGCTGACGCTTCTCGACGATGAGGACTTGCGGGTTGTGCTGGAGACGAACGTGAGTGGCACCTTTAATTTGACGCGCGCTATCGCGCCGTACATGATCGCCCAACGCCGGGGAAAGATCATCAACATTAGTTCGGTCGCCGGAGAAAAAGGTGGTCGAGGCCAGACCAATTACGCCGCGAGCAAAGGCGCCATCAACGCCTTCACGAAATCGCTGGCGGTGGAATTGGCGCCGCGCGGCATCACCGTGAACGCCGTGGCCCCGGGCGTCATCGAAACCGAGATGTCACGTGAAGTGCGTGAGCGCGCCGCCGAAGCGGTCCTATCCCGGATTCTGTTGCGGCGGATCGGCCGCCCCATGGATGTGGCCTACGCTGTCTGGTTCCTCGCTTCGCGGTACGGCGATTACATCACGGGTGAGATCCTGCACGTGGATGGTGGATTTAAGATGGAATAACATGACAAACACACATATTGACAAAACAGAGATAATGGAGGTTTACCCGAAAATTGCCGAAATCATTGCCGCGGCGCTCCCGTGCGAAATCCAGCGGGTGACGCTCGAGGCATCGCTGATCGATGATCTCTCCGCACAGTCGATCGACTTCCTGGACATCGTCTTCCGCATTGAACGCGCCTTCAAAGTGAAGATCCCGCGCGGTAAGATCATCGAGGAGGCGCGGGGTGAACTGTCTCAATCCGAATTCGACCAGCGTGGCGTGGTTTCCGAGGCGGGCTTGGAACGGCTGAAGGCGTTTCTGAGCGAAGTACCTCGAGAGCGGTTCACTTCGCCGCTAAAGTTGGCCGACATCCCGCGATTGTTTACGACGGAGACATTCTGCAAGATCGTGATCCGCCAACAGCGCGCAATTGCTGCCACCAAACCGGCCTGAGGACCTGAAGCCCCCAGAACACATGAATGCCCATTTCCGAGCTTTTTCCTTTGTGGACCGGATCATCCCGGTTCACGACGGGAGGCGAATTCGCGGGCGGTATACTATCCCCTCGGAGGTAGTTGATTTCCCTCTGGCGCTGGTCGGTGAAGCCGTCGGGCAGTTGGCTGCGTGGGCGGCGATGGCTGCGGTCAATTTCGATCGGCGGCCCGTCGCCGGCCTTGCCGGAAGCATTGAGCTGCTCCTGGCGCCCCGTGCGGGCCAAGTGCTGGAACTTGCCGCTGATCTGGAGAATGTGGATGTGGAGAGTGTGGAGTACAGTGGGACGGCACACTTGGACGGGAGGCTCGTGATCCGCCTTCAGGATTGTGTCGGCCCGATGGTGCCGCTGGCAGATTTTGATGATCCCCAAGCGCTGCGGAATCGGTTTGAAGAACTGTGCCAGAACGGTGCGGAGCCTGGGAGTTTCCCCGGCCTTCCCCGAATGACACTCGAACGGGTGGGCGGCGACGCCGGACGATGTGCTTCCGCAACTTTTCATGTGCCTTCCGACGCACTCTTGTTCGCCGATCACTTTCCCCGTCGTCCCGTATTTCCGGGAAGCCTTCTCATGCACCTGAACCTCCAGCTCGGTGCCGCGCTGGCGAGTGAGATTTCTCCGCCCGCTGGACGCCAATGGGTGGCCGGAACGGTCCTCGATATGAAACTGCGCTCTTTCATCCCGCCCGGAGCCGCCCTGCAACTCGAGGCCGTGTTGAAGCAGCAGGCGCACGATTCCGCCAGCCTGACTATCGAAACCCGGACTTCCAAAGACTTGATCGCTACCGCACGCCTCCTTCTCAAGGCGGAGGAGGCTGTGTGACCCAGCGGAGAAGAGTTGTGATTACGGGTGTCGGTATGGTGACACCCGTTGGCCGCGACGCGCCGAGCTCTTGGGCCAGCGTGCTCGCCGGCCGCAGCGGTGTTGGGCCTATCCGGCAGTTCGATGCGCGGGGCTTTCCTGTCCGGATCGGTGCCGAGGTCAAAGACCTGGAACCTGAAGCGGCGATTTGCGAACCCAGACTCCTCAAGTTCGCCGCGCGTTCTCATCGGTTTGCGCTGGCCGCTGCTGGGGAGGCCCTCGCCGACGCAGGCATTCGTCCTTCGCCGGGCAACAGCCATCGCTGGGGCTTAACCGTCGGCGCCGGCATGCTCGCCGTTACCTTCAACGAGCTGCGGGCAGTCCATACTTTTTGTTCCCCCAACGGGGAGTTCAACCCGGATGGCCTGCTCGACGCCGGATTCCCGACCGACCCGGTGGCTTTCTGTCGCAGCCAGACAAACGCGGGCTTGGCGTTGCTGGCCCGTCAATTCGGCATTGGTGGTTACTCCACCTCGGTACACACCGCCTGCGCATCCGGAGGCCAGGCCGTTGGCACCGCGTTAAAGGTGATCCGCCGCGGCCTCGCGGACTTCATGCTGGCTGGCGGCTTCGATTCGATGATCAATCCGGTCGGGCTATCTGGCTTTTGCCTGCTCGGCGCATTGTCCACCGACAACGACACTCCGGAACGGGCGAGCCGCCCGTTCGATGCGACCCGCAACGGTTTTGTCCTGGGGGAGGGGGCCGGCTTCCTGGTTCTCGAGGAGTGGCAAGCAGCTCGGGCGCGTGGCGCACGCATCTACGCCGAGCTCGCGGGTGACGGCAACTCCTTGAGTAGTTATCGGATTACCGATTCTCACCCGTCCGGTGATGGCCCGATCCAGGCGATGCAGCAGGCGTTGGGCGACGCCAAGGTCTCCGCGGAGTCGGTAGATTACGTAAACGCCCACGGCACCTCCACCCTAATGAACGACCGCAGTGAATGTGCAGCCCTCCGCGCCGTCATGGGCGCTCATATCGACAAAGTGGCTGTCAGCTCCACCAAGAGTTGCATGGGGCACCTGATCGCCGCGGCGGGCGCCGTCGAAGCCGCCATCTGCGCCCTCGCCATCCGCAACGAGATCGCTCCCGTGAATGCCAACTTGCTCCAACTCGATCCGGATTGCGATGTCAATATCGTGCATCGAGAATCTCGCCCGCTGCGTATCCGCGTGGCGCTTTCAAATTCCCTGGGTTTCGGCGGATCGAACAGTTGCCTGGTGTTCCGGCGGGCCGACGACACCGGCGAATCGGAGCTTGGTCGCCCATCCCTTCCTCTGGATTCATGAAATCATCGGCGCGCATCGTGATCACCGGTGTCGGAGCCGTTTGCGGCGCTGGTCTGACCGTCGAGACGATCTGGAACCTTGTCCAGAGCGGCAAATCTGCCGTTGCTCCGATCACCCATTGGGACGCCGCCCGTTGGCCGGTTCGGCATGCCGCCGAGGTAAAGGGTGTAAGCGACACCACGCTGGTGGGGGAGCGGAAATTCCACAAGTTTCTCTCTCGAACCGATCTGTTTGGCCTTTATGCAGCCGATATTGCGATCCAGGAATCCTGCCTGATCGCCCATCGTGCCAAAATGGATCCAGCCTCCGCGACGTTTTTTAACGACCGGAGCGGGGTCTTTGTGGGTTCGGGCGGTGGCACCTACCAAAACAGCTATGATTTTTTTCCTGCGCTCACTGTTTCTGGAGGCGATCTTCAGATCTTCGGACGTGAAATCGAGTCCTGCGTCAATCCGATGTGGTTGCTCACCCGTCTTCCCAACAATGTCCTGTGCTACATCGGCATCCGCTATGGGCTGAAGGGGACGAACGCTTGCATCACCAACCAATGTGTGGGCGGCGTTCTCGCCGTCGCCGAAGCGGCGGCCGCGATACGCTGGGGTGAAGCCGACCGGGCCGTAGTGGCCGGTCACGATGTGCCGATCGAGCCCGAAACGCTTTTTCATTACCACGAGCTCGGACTGATGGCCCACGATACCCTGCGCCCCTTCGATCAATGTCGCGGCGGCACGATTTTCGGCGAGGGAGCTGCTTCAATTGTACTTGAGAAAGAGGTCGACGCTCGGGCGCGTCAGGCTCATGTACGCGGCGAGTTCCTCGGCTCAGGTTGCACCACGGAAGCCACCGGACTTGTCGCGGTGCGCCCGGACGGCGACGGTTTGAGCCGGGCTATCGAACTGGCCCTGGCCGACGCGGACATTGCACCTGGCCGAGTGGGTCTGGTGGTGGCTCATGGCAATGGCACCCGGATGTCGGATGCCTCGGAGGCGATGGCGATTCGACGAGTTTTTGGTGATAACCCGCCGCCGGTTACCGCGTTTAAGTGGGCTTTTGGTCACTCTATCGCCGCCTCGGGCATTCTGGATCTCGTCCTGGCCCTGGCCACTCTCGAGCACGGAGTTGTCCCCGGCATCGGGACCCTGGAATGTTTGGACCCGGAGCTCGCGCCGCTTCCGGTGTCCCGGTCACCTCAGAGTCCACGGAGCGACATCGCCCTGGTGCTCAGCCGCGGCTTCGGGGGCATGAACGTCGCGCTCCTCGTCCAAGCCGCCACCGGTAAAATCGCGGGATGAACTCTGGTGCCTGCCGATTGCCCCGTTACGGACTCGACACCGTCGAGATTGCCCGCGTGGACAGGTTGCTCTTGCAAACTTCCCCCGGCGACCTGCGACGCTTGTTTACCGAAGCTGAGCTCCAGGATGCCGGGCAGGGATCCGAGCGCGCAGCCAGGCTCGCCGGCCGGTTCGCGGCCAAAGAGGCCTGCTGCAAACTTTTCCCGCGGGAAACGGCTCTTGGGGAGATTGAACCGGCTGATTTTAGCATCCGGCGCGACGCGTATGGCGCACCGTGTGTGGAACTGAGCAGGAAGGCTCGAGCGGTTGTCGACCACCATTTTTTTGAAGGTATCCGCGTGTCGCTCACCCACACTGAAGCCAGCGCCTCGGCCATCGCCTGGGCCGATCCGCGGGAGATCGAGGTGCCATGGTTCGGAAAAGCATTGTACCACCTGTTTCCGTTCCGCCGGAAAGTGGTGCTGGGCAATCTGCGGCGCGTGTTTGGCGAGGTTCTGGGCGAGCGCGAGGTCCGCCGCCTTGCTCAAGCCTACTGTGGTCATTTCGTTCGCTTCCTCATCGAATTTCTCCGTTTTCCCTGGATGTCACCCGAGCAGCAAAAGGCCTGGGTCCGCGTGGAGAATGTTGAATCGACGATCCGCGCTCACGGCCAGGGAAAAGGGGTGCTGTTGTTGGCTGGTCATCTGGGAAACTGGGAAGTGGCCACCATTGCCGGGTTGTCCCAGTTCCCGCAATACCGCCGCTTGTTTCACTTCGTGCGCCGGCCCTTGAAGCCACTTTGGCTGAATTATTTCGTCACCCGCAGATTCGAACGCTCGGGGTTTGGCACTCTTTCCAAGCGTGGCTCGCTGGAAAAAATCCTCGAACTTCTGTCCGGTGGCGCGATCCTGGTCTATGTCCTGGACCAGCACGCAGGCGCGACCGATGGGATTCCGGTGGATTTCCTGGGGCATCCAGCCAGCACATTCAAGAGTCTGGCTGTTCTGGCGTTGAACACGGGTGCTCCGGTCATCCCGGCGCACTGTTGGCGCGAGTCAGACGGCACGCACGTGCTGCGTTTTGAGGAACCGCTGCCGGTCATCGAGTGCGAAGACATTGGCGAAGCGATCCGGCAAAACACGCGAAGCTACAACGCAGTGCTCGAAAAGATGTTGCTTCGCCATCCAGAGCAGTGGATCTGGATGCATCGACGCTGGAAGATCGGTGTCTCGCCCCGGGCCACGGAGAGGCTTGGCAGCGGAAAATAGTAGCATGACCACAGCAATCCCAACTGAAGCACAACCAAAGACGCGCGGCTGGATGGGACGCGCATTGCGCGCGCTCGGCTGGATCGCGCTGGGCTTTGCTCTTCTCATTCTGACAGTGTGGGCAGCGGCGGCGCTGTATTTCGATGCGCGGATCACCTGGCTGCGCGGGCCGCTGGCCGCGGTGTATCTGCTCGCGGTGGTGGCGGTCTGGATCCTGGTCAAACGCCGCTGGCTGGCGGCCAGCCTGACCGCCGTTGGTTTCGCGCTCGTTGTCTCGTGGTGGTTCACACTCCCGCCGTCGAACAATCGCGACTGGCAATCGGACGTTGCGGTGCTTCCTTACGCTGACATCAACGCGAACAAGATCACGCTCCACAACATCCGCAACTGCGACTACCGCAGCGAGACTGACTTCGACGTGCGGCACTACGAACAGACTTTCGATCTCGCCAAACTGCGGACGGCGGATCTTTTCATGGTCTATTGGGGCTCGCCGCACATGGCCCACACGATGGTGAGCTTCGGCTTCGAGGGCGGCGAATACCTCTGTTTTTCCATCGAAACCCGGAAGGAGAAGGGCGAGAGCTATTCGGCGGTGCGAGGATTGTTCCGCCAGTTTGAACTTACTTACGTGGTCGCCGACGAACGTGACCTGGTTCGACTCCGCACCAATTACCGGCATGGCGAGGAAGTTTATCTTTTCCGGCTGCGCGGCTCACCCGAACAGGCACGCAAATTCTTCCTCGACTATTTGCGCCGCATGAACAGCCTGCGGCAGCGGCCCGAGTGGTACAGCGCGGTTACCGACAACTGCACGACCGGCATTCGGATGCAGCGCGCCGCGGACGACCGCGCGCCGTGGGACTGGCGGATGCTGGTGAACGGTCACGGCGACACGCTGCTCTATGAGCGCGGCATGATCGCCACCAACCTGCCGTTGGCCGACTTGAAACAGCGGTGTCACATCAACGAGCGAGCCCGGGCGGCGGACAATTCGACGGACTTCTCCCGCCAGATTCGCATCGGTGTGCCGGGAGCTGACCTATGAACCTTCCACAAAAATCACGAACCAGGCTTGGATTAATTCATTTCGAAAATTCCAGAGAAGAATCCCAAAGGGATTCAGGCTCGCATCCCAGGGTTGCGCGGAACGCGCTGCCCTGGGAAACGCGGCCGAAGGCAAACAACCCCGACGGGGTTGCGGCTCGGCGGCGGAGACGTGACA
>JBDTOW010000060.1:0-10766 GCA_039933075.1 Verrucomicrobiota bacterium
GCTGATGTGCGCCCTCGGCGAGTTTCACTATCGCGAAATTGCCGAATCACTGAAAATCCCGATGGGCACCGTAATGGGAAGCCTGGCCCGCGCGCGAAAAAAAATGCAGGACGGCATCTTGCGTTCGCAACGGAGGTCAGTGTTGTGAAGTGCCACGAAGTCCGCAACCTGGTCGTGGCCTATCTGGACTCGGAACTTGATGCCAAGACCAGCCTGGAGATCCAACTCCACCTGCAAAGCTGCGCCGAGTGCGCGGAACTTTTCGCACAGGAGCAGAAGTTCAACGAACGCCTGTTCCGGGTATTGCGTGCTGGCCCGTCCACGCCCGGGCTTTGGGAGGAAGTGGAGTCGCGGTTGCGTCCGGCTCGCACGGGCGGGTGGTTTGTGCGGCACTGGAAACGAGTCGCGATCGGCGGGCTGGGAACGCTGGTGGTGGCCGGAATCGTGTGGCTCGCTGGCCCGCGGTTTGGCGGTAGCCCGCTGGACTTGGCGCGGGTGGTGGGAAAGGACCACGCGGAATTCGTGAAAGGCCAAATGGGCTCCCAGTTTGTCGGCCGGGTGCCGGAGGAAATTGCCAGACAATTCGAGGGGCGATTGGATGTGGAGGCGTTTGCGGCCCGGCCCGCTTCGGGTGGATTTCGCTACGAAGGCGCGCGGCTCTGCCACCTGTCCGGTGTTCCGGCTGCGTGGACGCTGGGCCGGATTCAGGAAACGCCGATTTCGCTGGTCGTTTTCAAGCAGAGCGAGTTGGAGCATTTCCCGAGAGCGAAGGAGCGCCTGGATTCCGGCGATCCCATCGTTTGCTCCAGGACGGGGCGCTACCAGTTTGCTGCTCGGTTTGTGGATGGCTACGTGGTCTGTCTCGTCGGCGATTTCAGACGAGCCGAACTGGAGGCGGTTTTGAAATCCGTCCGCGCCTCCGCTGGGTAGCGGCTGGCTCTCTCAACACTCATGGTCAAATCCGCCCTCAAGAATCCCTACGCCGTCGTCGTGCTGGCTTTGGCCATCCTGGTCATCGGCCTGACGGCCATTACTCACATCCCCACCGATATTCTCCCGCGGTTCAGGACGCCCGCGGTGCAGGTGCTCACGCTGTATCCAGGCATGCCCGCCGATGTCATGGAAAAGGACCTCACTTCGCGCATCGAACGCTGGACCGGCCAGGCCAATGGCGTCGCGCGCCAGGAATCCAAATCCATGGTCGGCGTCAGCGTGGTGCGCGATTACTTCAACGAGGACACCGACCCGAACGCCGCGATGGCCCAGGTCACCTCGCTGGCGATGAGCGACCTGTATTATCTGCCACCGGGGACAATTCCGCCGATGATCATGCCCCTGGATCCCACCGCGTCCATCCCGCTCTGCCTGATCGCGGTTTCGAGTCCGACCTTCGACGAAACCAAACTGTACGACGTGGCCTATTATCAGTTGCGCAACCGGCTCCAGGGCATCTCCGGCGTGGTCGCGCCCGCCGTGTTCGGCGGCAAACTTCGCCGCATCCTGGCGTATGTCGATCCGCGGAAGGCGCAGGCGCACGGGCTGTCGCCCCTGGACGTGATGCACGCCATCCAAAGCGCCAACACGATGATTCCCACCGGCGACGCCAAGTTTGGCGCGCTCGATTACCAGATTAACGCCAACGGAATGGTCGGCACGGTCGCGGACATGAACCAGATTCCCATTACGATGGGCAGCGGCCGCCCCATCTACGTCGGCGATGTCGCGGACGTGCAGGATTCGCATCAGATTCAGCAAAACATTGTTCACATCAACGGCAAGCGGCAGGTGTATATCCCGATTTACCGGCAGCCGGGCGCGAACACCATCGCCGTGGTGGACGGCATCAAATCGTTCATCAAACCCATCCTCGAGCGCATTCCGGGGATCAACCTCGACGTGGTGATGGACCAGTCGGTTTATGTGCGCCAGGCCATTCGCAATTTGACCCAGGAAGCGGTCATTGGATTTCTGCTCGCGGCGGCGATGGTTTTCATCTTTCTCCGCAGCTATCGGCCAACGTTCATTGTCATCATTGCGCTGCCACTGGCCTGTCTGGGTTCGCTGATCGGATTGTATTTCACCCATCAAACCTTGAATGTGATGACTCTGGGCGGCCTGGCCCTGGTCATTGGGTTGTTGATTGATGAATCCATTGTGGTGCTGGAAAATACCAATCGCCATCTCGCTCTGGGCAAAACCCCGTTCGAGGCGGCGCGCGACGGCGCGACTGAAGTCACGCGTCCGCTGACGATTGTGACGGTCACCATCAGCGTCGTGTTTTTCCCGATCATCTTTCTTTCGGGCATTGGCAAATTCCTGTTCACGCCGCTGGCGTTGAGCGTGATTTTTGCCATCGTCACCAGCCGGCTGCTGGCGGCGACGCTCGTGCCGGTGTGCGCGGCGAAATTCCTTAGAGCGCGTGGCAGCCGACGTGAGGAGGCTCTAACTGAGAATCCCGAAATCCGAAATCCGAAATCCGAAATCGACGTGGACGGCTGGTTCGCTGGCGTGCGGCGCGCTTACATCCGGTTGTTGCAATGGGTGCTGCGTTTCCGCTGGCCGGTGCTGGCGGGCGTCGCCGCGCTGTTTGTCGTTTCCATGCTGTTGTTCCGATTCATCGGCACGGAGATGTTTCCGCGGGTGGACGCCGGCCAGTTCATGATTCGCCTGCGCGCCACGCCGGGATTGCGCATTGAACTCACGGAAAAGTTGACCACCCGGATCGAGGATTTCCTCCGCCAGACCATCCCGGAAAACGAACGCAAGATGATCATCGCCAACATGGGCGTGCTGTACGACTGGCCGGCTGCTTACACGCCCAACTCCGGTTCACAGGACGCGTTCATTCTTGTCCAGCTCACGCCGCGTCATCAGACGACCGTGTTCGATTACGTGGACAAGCTGCGCCAGGAATTGCCGCGCGAATTCCCCGGCACGGAATTCAACTTCGACACCGGCGGGATGCTCTCGGCGGCGTTGAATGGCGGGTTGCCCTCGCCCATTGACATTCAAATCGAGGGCAACAGTCTCGAGGTCGCCCACGACATCGCGGAAAAAATCAGGAACTTTGCGCAGACCGTTCCCGGCGCCGTGGACGCGCGCATCGAACAACGGCTGGACGCGCCGCAAATCAGTGTGGACGTGGACCGGGTCAAAGCCGCGCAACTTGGCCTGACCGAGGAAATGGTCGTCAAAAACATCGTCACGGCGTTCAACAGTTCCATCAATTTCGCGCCCTCGTTCTGGGTGGACAACAGCAATGGCAATCACTACTTCATCGGCGCGCAGTATCCGGAAGAGGACATCCAGTCGCTCGACACCGTGCTCGACATTGCCATCACCGACAAATCGCAGCCGGTGCCGATTCCGTTGCGCAATCTGGCCAAGGTCGGCTTTGCCACCGCGCCGATTGAAATCAATCATCGCAACATCACGCGAGTGACCGACGTGTTCGTGAACGTGCGGGGACGCGACGCCGGCTCGGTGGCGGCGGACATTCAGAAATACCTCGACCAACTTCAAAAGGACCGGTCGCTGGTGCCGGAAGGCTACTTCATCCACACGCGCGGCGAAGTGCAGGCGATGGGCGAATCGTTTCAATCGCTGGGCTTCGGTTTTATTCTTGCCGTCGTGCTCGTGTATCTCGTAATGGTCTTTCAGTTCCGTTCGTTTCTTGATCCGTTCATCGTCATGTTCGCCGTGCCGCTGGGTTTGGTGGGCGTGGCGTGGATGCTGTTCCTCACCGGCACCAGCCTGAATATTCAATCGGTGATGGGCAGCATCATGATGGTGGGCATTGTCGTGAGCTTCAGCGTGCTGCTTGTCGAATTCACCAACCATTTGCGCGCCGAAGCCCGGGAGCAGGGCGCGCAAAAGTCCGCCCGCGACGCCGTGATGGAAGCCGCCGGCATTCGCCTCCGGCCCATCCTGATGACCGGGCTTGCGGCCATCCTGGGTTTGACCCCGATGGCCATCGCCGGCGGCGCGAACATACCGCTGGCCCGGGCGGTCATCGGCGGCGTCCTGGCGGCCATGGTGATGGTGTTGTTCGTCGTGCCGATTCTGTATCTCCTGCTTGATCGCGGGCGAACGGCCAAAACGGAGACTGCCGCATGAACCAGAACACCACGAATCGAAATTGCCGCCGCCCGCGTAGCGCAGAATCTCAATCTGCTGTATCGCAGTCTGGCAACCTGCGAGACGCTGGAATCGCCGGACGCTTTCTCGAACTGATCACGCCCCGCCGATTGCAAATCGGCGATACGGCAGGTTGCAAACCTGCGCTACGACTCAGCGCGCTCGCGCTGGTTTTCCTCACGTTCGTCACCGGCTGTAAACGCGCCAATTTTGATCCAGCCGCCAATACCAAGCCACCGCCGGTTGTCCATGTTCAAATCATCCGTCCGCATCGGGGCGAAATCACCCGCGCGATCACCCTCCCCACTTTCCGGCTGCTGGCCTATCAGCAGGCTACGCTTTACGCCAAGGTTGCCGGCTATTTGAAAACGATCACGGTGGACAAAGGCGACGCGGTGACGAACGGCCAGTTGCTCGCCGAGATTGAAGTCCCGGAATTGCTGGCGGACCGCACCAAATACGAGGCTGAAGTCGAAGCGGCGGAAACGGATTACCGGCGCGTGATGGAAGCGAGGCGGAAAGCGCCGGACCTGGTGATGCCGCTGACCGTGGACAACGCCAAGGCCAGGTTTGACGTGGCGAAGGCGAATCGTGAACGCCTCGAAACGTTGCTGGGCTTCGCGAAGATCACCGCGCCGTTCACCGGCGTGGTCACCATGCGCTGGGTGGATCCCGGGGCGTTCATTCCCGCCGCAACCTCCAGCAGCGCCGCGCGCGATGCGGCGGTGCTCACGGAGATGGATTTCACCAGAGTCCGCGTTCAAGTTGCCGTTCCCCAAACGGAAGTGGCTTTCATCAAAAACGGCCGGCCGGCCCAAGTGACCGTGGGCGCGTTGCCGTCGCGGGTTTTCAACGGATCGGTGACTCGATATTCCCACGCGCTGGACGAAGCCACCAAGACGATGTTGACGGAAATCGAAATCTCCAATCCGGATGGCGAGCTGCTGCCGGGAATGTTTGCCAGCGTCAAGCTGGTTGTGGAACGAAAACCCGACGCGCTGCTCGTGCCCGCCGAAGCCCTGGTGATTGAAAAAAGCAACCAATCCGTGTTCAC
Source organism: Verrucomicrobiota bacterium (assembly GCA_039933075.1). Lineage (GTDB taxonomy): Bacteria > Verrucomicrobiota > Verrucomicrobiia > Limisphaerales > JACPZS01 > JBDTOW01. The sequence goes on from JBDTOW010000060.1 coordinate 5,192, forward strand.
CGTCGTTGACCACAAGGCCAAAAAAGTGCCGGTGAAAATGGGTTTCAACGACGGCATTTCGGTCGAAATCGCGGAAGGGCTGCGGCCCGACGAACCGGTGGTGCTCGTGGGCAAGCAGATGCTGACCGACGGACAACCGGTCAACGCCGTGGAGGCCAAATGAGATTCACGAATTGTGCATTTCTTGCGGCCGCCTGGCTTTGCCTCGCTTCTGCGTCCTTGGCGAATGCGGCTGATACCGCAACCAACCAAATCAATCTGGCGCGTCGAGGGTTGACCGCCGCCGAGGAAGGACTTCACCTGTCCCAGCAGCGTCAGGAATTCGGAGTTGGAATGGTTCTGGAGAACGTTCAAGCCGAACAAGACGTCACCCGCGCTCGCACCGTTTACTTGAGAGCCATCGCCGAATTCGATAAAGCGCAGTATGAACTTTCCGGAGCGGCCGGCACGCTGGAGGCATCCCCGGCAAGAGGGTCATTGGATCAAACCAACCGGGCAGGCAAACCGCCGCGATGAATCCTCATCCGCTCCGGTGGGGAAGGAATCACATGAAAAGAAGACGAATCAACAATCAAATTCGGAGAGACCTCGTGAAAACACGCCTGAGTTCCCTGCAGCCGGTGATTATCGGCTGCCTTATCTTACTCTCCACTGCGATCTTCGCCGCCGAGGTTTTGCCACTGAAACGAATCACTCTCTTCACCAGCGGCGTTGGTTTCTTCCAGCGGGAAGGCGAAGTCACCGGCGACACCTCGGTCGAGCTGTCGTTCCGCACCGAGCAGATTAACGATCTGCTGAAATCGATGGTGTTGCAGGATTTTGGCGGCGGCAAAATCGCGCCGATCGTGCTCGGTTCGCCAGAACCCATCGAGCGCGCGCTGAAATCCTTTGCCATCGACATCACCGACAACCCATCGCTGGCCCAGTTGCTCGACCGGATGCGTGGCGCAAAAGCGCAAGTCGCCGCGTCAAAGGAAATCCAGGGCGTAATCGTCGGCGTCGAGACGCTGCGTCAAAAAGTAAAAGACGAAGTGGTCGAAGCTCGCGTATTGAATCTGCTGACCGATCAGGGACTTCGCGCCGTGCCTCTGGATCAGGTCCAGGAAATCAAGCTCATGGATGGCTCGCTTGATGGTGATTTGCGCAACGCACTGAAGGTGCTGGCCAACAGCCGCGACAAGCAACGCAAATCGGTTGCGCTGAGTTTCACGGGCCAGGGCAAACGCCGGCTGAGCGTCGGCTATATTTTGGAGATGCCGGTCTGGAGGGTCAGTTACCGTCTCGAACTCCGCGACGGGAAATCGCCGTTCCTGCAGGGCTGGGCGATCGTCGAGAACACAACCGACGACGATTGGCAATCCGTGGGGCTGACGCTGGTTTCCGGCAGACCGATCAGCTTCATCATGGACCTTTACCAGCCGCTTTATGTTCCGCGGCCCACCGTCGTGCCGGAAACTTTCGCGTCGTTGCGACCGCCGATCGATGAAGGCGCCATTGAATCCGGGAGACGGCCGGAAATGATGCTGCGCAAAGCGGCGACGTTCAGGGAGGAGGCGCGAGGATTTGGCGGGGGTGGTGCGGGCGGGGCCTTAGCCCGCACGGCTGGCGAGCCGGAGAAGCTAGCCGAGCTTGGACTGGCTGATCGCGGCGTCAGCGTCCTGGCCGAGGCGGGCGGCGTGGGGGAACTATTCCAATACGCCATCGACCAGCCGGTCACGGTGGCGCTCCACAAATCCGCCATGCTGCCGATTGTCAACGCGCCCATCGAGGCGGAGAAAGTTTCCATCTACAACGAAAGCGTCCAACGCAAGTTCCCGCTCAACGGACTGCGCCTGACCAACACCACCGGGTTGGCCTTGATGCAAGGTCCGATCACAGTCTTCGACGGCGGCACTTACGCCGGCGACGCGCGGATCGAAGACCTCCAGCCGAAAGAGCAACGGCTGATTTCCTACGCGCTGGATCTGAAAGTGGAGGTCGAGCCGCTCGCGCCGGGAGGAACCAACGAATTAACCGCCATCCAAATCCGCAAAGGCGTATTAGTTTCCACACGGCGCTACCTTCAGACGAAGATCTACACCATCCACAGCAAAGCTGCCGAGAAGAGCATCGTGCTGGTCGAGCATCCGTTCCGGGCTGACTGGAAGATACTGGAACCGTCGCAGCCCTCAGAGCGCACGCCCTCGGTGTATCGTTTCGAGGTGGCGATCGATCCGGGCACGAGCCGGAAGCTGGAAGTAAAGGAGGAGCAACTGATCAGCGAGAGCGTGGGTTTGGTCAATGCCGACGTGAACGCATTGTTACTCTACTCGCGAAGCCGGGCGATCAGCCCGAAGGTGAGAGTAGCCCTGGAAAAGCTTGTTGGCATGAGGAACACACTCGCTGATTTGCAACGCCGCCGCGAACAAGTGCAGCAGCAGATCAACGAAATCACCCAGGAGCAGACACGCATTCGCGACAACATGAAAGTCCTCCAACAGACCTCAGAACTCTACAATCGGTACCTTAAAGAGCTTGACCAGCAGGAGACCCAGATGGAAGGAATCCGCGAGCAACTTCGCAAGCTCCGCGCCGACGAGGAAACCCAGCGCAAGCAACTCGACGACTCTATCGCCGGACTGGAGGTGGAATGAAACCGGTCGAGGGAGACATTGCTTAAAGCGCGCCTAAACACTGAGAAGGACTATGGCCGGGAAGGCAGAAACATCAACAGAGATTGGCCAGCGAAGGAAGCAAACCAAGCCATTGCCGACGCCAGAGACCTGCTTCAGGAACACCGCGACCAATTGGAATGCATCGCCGGAGAGCTTCTTGAGCACGAAACGATAGACGGAAAAACGTTCATGCGGTTGATCGGGCGCGGACGGCTGGAGGCCCAGGACCAAAATAGCTCGATCGCCAGATGATATTATAAGATGACCGGCAGGAAAACGAACCCGGCCAAAGAGAAAATACTCCATAGGGCGTTTACAATTGGGGTTTGGGTGAAAGGAGTTGATGGCATTCTGGAAACCATTGGCGGTTTTCTGTTTCTCTTGGTGGGCCGAACCGCTCTAAGTAATCTCGTTTTCACGCTGACGCAGCACGAGTTGCTGGAAGATCCCGACGACCGGCTTGCTAACTGGCTGCGGCATGCTTCCGGCCATTTGTCATCCGATGCCAGACTCTTTGGAAGCAGCTATTTGCTGGCGCACGGCCGCATCAAAATCTTTTTGGTGGCCGGCCTGTTGCGCGCCAAGCTGTGGTCCTATCCGACCGCCATTGCCAGCCTAAGCGCGTTCATCGGCTACCAGATTTATCAGGCAAGCCTACGCTACTCGCCAGGGCTGGTGGGTTTGACCATGTTCGATACAATCATTCTCGCATTGACTTGGCGTGAGTATAAGCGCGCCAAACTCGTGGGTTTGACAGAGGGACAGATTACCCTCGCAGCGAGCCAGCAACGGAACAAAACAATCGGCAAACAAAAACCATGAACGCCCCCGGCAACTACGCACCGGGCTGAGTCGGCGACGCAAAGTCGCCGGACGACCAACTGCCGGGCCATGACGGCTGTTGAATGAGGCGAGCCTGCCCGCCCGTCCACTTGTTCAAACCCAAAATCCGGCAGTTGAAATCCCATTCCCGATGGAAGTGGTTGCGGGAGCTTGGAACAAATTCTCGCATAAACGATTGTCAGGCAGGATTCATCGCCTAAAAATTGTGTTCGGCACCCGTCCGCCGATAGTGTTCACGCTACGACTCGCTCTGTTCCTTCCTAATAAATCCCTTCCAGCATAGGCGCAAGGGTGGGCAGTAATCGAACGAGCGAGAAAAGGGAGTATATCGACACCTCCAGACAAAAGCGAGGCGGCCATTGGAGCCGCTCTTCGTACAGAGGCGCATCGGGATTCCTTGGTTAACGGCGACATTATAAAAGGAAGGCAAGTAAGAAGTAAGAGGCGCGAATCATCGCAAGGTAATCTCAGCTCGAAAGGGCGGTGTGATGGTTCAAGGAGCATTTTGATGAAACAATCACAGCGAGCACCAAAGAAATCGGTTGTCCCAAGGACGAGAATTATCAGTTATCGATTTTCTGCTTTCGTACGAGCTATCGAGGGCCTGCCCGTTTCACAAATCCAACTAACGGCTGAAGATTACCATAAGTGCATCGCCTGGGATCTTCCCAAGGAAAACGTAAAACTAAATCGGGATATCCAAAACATTTTGGCGTTTTGTCCGTTCCTCAATTCCACTCAATGGCCTCAAGGTCTGTCCCGATTCGAACGAAGCTTTTACCTTCGCACGATTGGAAAACTGGTTCGACATGCTTTTCTACCAGCCAATGTTTTGGACCAATTCAGATTCAAGAAAGCAGGAGTCGGGAACTTTGTCGGCAGCAGGCGAAGCGATGCAAACCGTGGGAGAGTCACGGCGCAAAACGTTCCCAGAGCGAAGCAAGGGAGAAGCCGCACAGCTTGAGCCGCCTCTTCGTTAGAGCAAGCGTGCCACATAAGTCTGTAAAGAATATTCTACCGTCGGAATCCGGTACATTCCATTCCGTATGCTGAACGTAGTCCGCGCTTGGAGCCTCTCATTCAACTTGCCATGGCGACTCGTGTTAAATCAGCGCAACTGGTCGGCAACCACTCGACAAAGATCCAAATGAAAACTGCTCGGATTGTAATTTAGCTCGTTTTGCTAGTGTAGTGTCTCAGATATAACTTTACATTAGTTCCGGCCTGCTATGGCTCAATTTATCCCAAGCTGGAGCAGATCAAGCCGTGCTGCACCCAGCCCAGAGGGAAAAGAACCAAATCCAGACGTAAAGTCATTTACGCGACACTACACTAGGTGCAATGACGGCTACCTATGACTCTCGGTGAGGATGCGAAAGTCATAAACGAACTTATTAGCGCGGCGCGTCGCGGTGGAAATGAATTTTCGTTTGGCCGATTTGCTCTTGGATTTTGCCCATGACGATTTTGCTCTCGCTTTCATTGATGCTCGATTCTAAAGCGACGGCCCCGAATCTTGTCAATCCGTAGACCTACTCAAAATCAGCAAGATTGCGTATTAGACAAAGTCACACATGATGCCCTAAGTTGATCGGTTGATCTCAACCCCGTGACGAACGAAGGTCATACAGCGGTCGGTGAAAAAAAGGTCGAGGGGTAATCTGATCAACATCAGGCGAGAACGGTTTCATCGTCGTCGGCCCATCTGCACTTCGATTGTCGGCTGATCTGACGAACTCGTCCTTCGAGCCGAGCACAACGCATCCCTGGTGCGTGCTTCGGCTTCTTGCTTAACGGCTGTTTTCACGGCGGCTCCTCTCGATTCGTTCGTTTACTTTACCGATTCGATCCGTTGTCCCTGGGTTCCTCTGAGTGGTCCGCCGCTCTTTCGATTTCCGAATTCATCTCTCCGCCCACCAGGATGGCGATGCCGGACAGATAGAACCACAACAAGAGAATAATCACGGCGCCAATCGACCCATAAGTGACGGTGTAACGGTTGAAGAAGCTCAGATAGAGCTTTAATCCAAACGAAACCACCAGCCACAGCGCGACGCCGGCGACGGTGCCAGGCATCA
>JBDTOW010000061.1:0-10756 GCA_039933075.1 Verrucomicrobiota bacterium
TGCTACTTGGTTCGCGCCGCCGTCTCGGCTCTGCGATTACGGTTCCAGCATTCATCCGTCGAGTCCTCGCAGGCCGGCCGCTCCTTGCCGTAGCTGATGCTCGACATGCGGCGCATGGGGATGCCGAGCGAGCGGCATTTCCGGGCAAACGTCTCTTGCGAAGTGAAGTGCTGGAGCCGCAGCTTGCGCAATCGTGAGCCTAACTTATAGAGCAATGGTTTCATACGTGAATTCCGGAACGATGTGTTCGGCGGTTGGTTTGGGTTTGTTTCATTGGTTGAGTGGTGTCGTCGGCGGGAACGGCCTCGATTTGACTGGGTGCCTGGTTTTTGGTGAGGTCAAGCTTCTCCTCGATTTCAGCCTGGCGGCGGGTCAAAGTGTGATAGCGCGCCTCCTTCTCGAACGGCGCGCCGATCCTTCCTTCGAATTCTTTCGTGCGCTTACGCGCATCAAGAATGTCGGATTCCAGTTTTGTCGCTCGTTCCTCGAAACTCTGCAGAGTCGCTTCGAGTGAGCGAATAGTACCGTGGGCGGTCTCGGTAATTCTTGCGCCGTAACAGTTTCGCCCACGAACGGTAAGTTCTGTCGTTTCGTTCAGGCCCGGCCGGATGAACAGGTCAAAACCCGCAAACCGGCCGAGGCGCACGTCTTCGCCGATGCGGTTCCGAAGTTTCTCGGCGCGCCGGAGCAACAGTTCTCCGGCAATACCCCGGTTGTCGAGAGCCTGGCCATCGAGCTCGATTCGGAAATTGTCTCCTGAAGTGTCTTGTCGCGCCACGATGTCCTGCCGCAGATTCGTGAGCCGGACAGTAAACGTCTCAGCGTCTTCGTGCGCATGGCGCAAGTTTCGGCGGATGCGGTATTGTTCCTCGACGTGTGCGGAGCGAAGACGCGTCAGGCGCATCAACTCGGCATCCACCTGGGCTTTCTCAATCACGAGCGGATTGCCGGACGCGATGGCTTTGACTTCGGCGTAAGTCAGCGCCGCCGAGTCGAGGTCCTCAAGGCGCCTGATCGTCATATCGCCGCTCATTACTTGCGCGATGAATTTCGCCTTGGTCTCCAAGGTTTGCCACATATAGGCGTCAAACGAACCTTCAGAAACGTAACGGTAAATCTGCACGACCGGGTTCTTGTTGCCCTGCCGCAAAATCCTTCCCTCGCGCTGCTCCACGTCGGCGGGTCGCCACGGAGCGTCAAGGTGATGGAGCGCAATCAGCCTTTCCTGCACATTGGTGCCCGAACCCATCTTCTGCGTACTGCCGAAAAGGACACGGACTTTGCCCGCGCGCACGTCGCGGAACAGCGTGAGCTTTCCAGCGTCCGTGTCGAAGTCCTGTACAAAAGCAATGTCACTACGGGGTACGCCAAGATGTTCGAGCTTTTCCGCCATGTCCCGATAGACCGAGAAGCCCCGGTCCCTGGGCGTCGAGAGGTCACAGAACACCATTTGCGTGGAACGCTCCGCGGTTGTCGCCTGCCAGATGCGATGGATGTTTTCGACGGCCTGATTGACCTTGCCTTGCGGCTCGTCTCGTGCCGCCGGGAGCATCAACCGGAGATCCAGCGCCGCCTTGCGTCCCTCGGAAGTGATTTTGAGCATATTGTCTTCGCTCGGATCAACCCGACCGGTTTTCAATCGGTCGGCACGAGCGGCAAGTTCCTGAACAAACGCTTTGAGCTCCGGCGTTGCGGGGGCATTGCGGATAGCTGGCTTTTCGCCGTCGAGTTTTGGTCGCGGGAGGTTGAGCATCGCGGCGGTCTGCACGTCGGCAGCCTGGCGGAACATTTGCATTAGTTCAGGAACGTTAATGAATCGGGCAAATCTGGTATTTATTCGATAACCCGCGCCGTCCGGTGAAAGCTCCATTGCTGTTACGGGCTCGCCGAAAGTTGCCGCCCATGAATCGAAGTGATGCAGATTGTGCTTTTTGAGTTCGTCCGGCTGGAGATACCGCTGCATGGTGAACATCTCGGCCATGCTGTTGGCGATAGGTGTCCCAGTGGCGAAGACGACTCCGCCGCCTTCATTAACCGACTGAACGTGACGCACTTTCAGGAACATATCGAAGGCGCGCTCGCTGGCGGTCTGCGGCAGGCCGGCGATGCGCGTCATTTTGGTGAGGTAGAAAAGGTTTTTAAAATTATGCGCCTCGTCAACCATAAGGAGGTCGACTCCAAGTTCCTCAAAGGTCAAACTGTTGTCTTTCTTGTGGTCAGCGGCGAGGGCTTGAAGACGGGCTTCGAGGCGCTTCTTTGCGCGCTCCAGTTCTTTCACGAGCCGGCGATTGCTCGTGTCCGCATGTTGCCGTTTCACCATTTCCAACTCGTGAAGTTGTTCCTCGAAGAAACGTTTTTTCGTGTCGTATTGCAGTGGGATGCGTTCGAAGCCGGAGTGGGTCACGATGACGGCATCCCAATTGCCCGTGGCAATGCGGCTGAACAGCTTCTTGCGATTCTTCGATTCGAAGTCCTCCTTTCCGGCAACCAGGATGTTCGCGCCGGGATAAAGGGTCAGCAATTCAGTCGAGAACTGGCCGAGCATGTGATTGGGCACTGCAAACAGCGGCTTTCGGGCGAGGCCCAGCCGCTTCAATTCCATGGCGGCGGCTGTTAGGGTAAAGGTCTTTCCGCCACCTACGACATGAGCGAGCAACGTGTTCGGGGTTTGCAGTATGCGCCAGACGCCGGCCTTTTGGTGTGAATGAAGTTGGATGGCCTGGCTTGCGCCGGGCAGCGTCAAGTGATCGCCGTTAAAGGTGCGCAGGCGGGTGTGATTGAACGTGTCGTTGTAGAGCCGGCAGAGCCGTTCACGGCGGGAGTCTTCCGCCCAAACCCATTCTTTGAAACTTTCCTTGATGCGCTCCTGCTTTTCGCGGGCGGCTTCGGTTGCCTGGGCGTTGACCATCGGCTTCTTGTCCGCGTTGAGGTCATAGACCGTGGGTGTCTTGAGATTGAGTGCGTCTTCGATGAGTTCGAGGCCGGTGTAGCGGTCCGTGCCCCAATCGGTCGTGTTGGCTGTTGCGGTTCGCGCTTCCCACTCGGCGTTGACATGCCAGGTGCCGAGCGCGTGGATGTGGCCGATCTCGACGCCGGAAGAGATATTCAGCAGTTTGTGGATGAACTGCTTCACGACGTCCGGCGGCAGCCAGGATGCGCCGAGCCGAACATCAATCTCTGTGGCGGACAGATCTTCCGGCTGAACGGACTTCAACGCCTCAACGTTTTCGTGGAAGCGCGAGTCAGTCACAGCGGCAGCATCGGCGACGGCAAACTTCTCGCGGACGTTGCCGGAAAGATATTGGTCATCGGTTTCCCACTGATTGGTCTGCGGGTTCAGGAAAATGATGCCCTTCAAATCGGGCAAAAACTCCTCGGCTGGTTTATTGAGCAACCCGGCCATGTGGTCCAGGTCAACCCGGCCGCGTTCATTCAAGGAAACAAGCAAAGCTTCCTTGGGCGTGCCAACGGACTCGACCGGTTGCCGCTGGTGAATGGTTCGTTCATAAAAGATGGTGGCTTTGGTGGCAACCTTGGTTTCGTCGTTGTAGTGCTCCAATGAAAGCAGCAGTGGCAAGTCGGGGTCGCCATCGAAAGCGCGTTGGTTGGCGCGGGCCGTGATAGGGCCAAAGCGCCCCACGAATCGGTCGTAGGCGAGATTGAGTTGTTGGCGAGTTTCCAGGACGCGCTCTTCGCCGCTGCCGTCGAGCTGCGAGCGCAGGCAGTCGCGCACGGCATCGCGTACGGGAATGAGGCCACGAATTCGCGAGCGCGTTTCCGATGGCAGGCCGGTCAACGGACGAAGGATCGTTTCCTCGCGAACACAAACCATCCCGTCGTGGAGACAATAGGCGTTGGGTTTGATATAGTCCGGCGCCGGGATCGTCTGGTCGAGCGTCGGTTCGGTGAATTGCTGGCTCTGCGTTTGGTAGATATTCTGAGGCAGTCGCTCGACACCTTGCGCCAACGCCTCGCTCAAGTTGCGGCCATCGGCTTCCAGCGTCGGCTCGTTGTCCCGATACATGCGCCCGGTCAACCGCATCTGGCCGAGCATCATTTCCGGACGGGCGACGAAGTATTCGTTGATTGTGAACGCTTCGCCGGTGTCGTTCGTGTGACTGTCCGTAGTCTTCCAGGCGGGACCGGTCGGTGCTTCGCCACGGCACAACTTGCGAAGCATCACAATGTCCGTCGTGACTTCGGTGCCGGCGTTCCGCTTGAAAGCGTCGTTGGGCAGCCGAAGCGCGCCCAACAACTCGGCACGCGTTGAGAGCAGTTCGCGCAGCGTGGAATCCAGTTTGTCCATCGTGCCGCGCGAGGTGATGAACATGACCAGGCCGCCGGGACGAACCTTCTCCAGGGCCGCGGCAAAGAAGTAGTCATGGATGGGGAGTTTGTAGTCATTCCAACGCGGATCGTGGACGGGGTAATCGCCGAAGGGGACATTGGATATGGCGAGGTCGTAGAAGCCATCGGCGAGCTTCGTTTGCTCGAACGGCTGCGCCCGAATATCCGAATCGGGATAGAGTGCCTTGGCGATGCGCGCGCTCAGCGGGTCGATCTCGACACCGGTGATGGCGGATCGGCGGAGCATGTCTTCGGGCATAGACCCAACGAAGTGTCCGATGCCGCACGCTGGTTCGAGGATTCGCCCGCCTTTGAAACCGAACCGCTCCAGCGCTCGATACATCCCGCCGATTACGAGCGGCGCGGTGTAATGGGCATTTAACGTCGTCGAACGGGCGAACTCGAATTCCTCATTCGTGAGTTCCTTCCGCAGAGCCTCGCGTTCCTTCGCCCATTCGGGACTATAGTCGTCGAAGACCTGCGGCATCGCGCCCCAGCCGACATACTTCACCAAAACGCCCTTCTCTTCCTGAGTGGCGGGGCGTCCCTCGGCTTCGAGCCTTCGCAACGTGCGAATGGCCCCAAGGTTTTGGTGAAACTTCTGCTTGGGGCCGCCCTCACCGAGACGGTCGGCCTCAGTGATACGGTAATTGTTGAGGTTCTTGGGCGGTTCTTCGCGGCGATGGTGGCCGACTGCTAAGTCTCGGACGGGAGCAGGATGTACTTCTCCCGCACCATCTCCCAGGCCTGGCGGTGTGCCTGGTCGGCTGTTAACCCCTGCTTCATCAAGTCTGTTCGGAGCGTGGCCATTTCGTCCTTCGTTTTCTCCTCCGCGTCCAGGAGGGTCTGGTGAAGGAGACCCTTGGCCTCCAGTTCGCGGACCATTTTCGGAAGAAACTCGCGCCAGTGCTTCTCGGCCATTCGGCCGTATTGAGTCAGTGGTGTCATAGGTCGGTTTTGCTATTGAAAACAAGTCGAGCTGTTGGTCCGAGTCCAAACTTTTTCGCGAGACAGCCATACAATGCGTTTTGATTCGTAAATAACGGGCACGCCACGCGCGCGCCTTGGACGGCGACTTATGTGTGAGCTTTGTCTGGATCTTCGCAACGTTTGCGGGTGACGAAATCGGCTGCGATTCCTACTATGCGTCCTTGGACACTTCCATCTGCGCGCTGGGCGCGTGGCGGGAAAAGCTCTCGGACGTCCACTTCGAAGACGTCAACGAAATACCCAATTTGCGTATCAGTCGCCACGCATCGGCGGGTCTCGATGTTCGCCAGGATGTCCCGCGTCATATAACAGCCGAGGACTTGCAGCCTAGCCACCAGCTCGTCTTGCGTCCAACCGCTGCGGTAGCGCAGCTTGACGACTGCCGGTCCTATTATGTTGAGGTTGCGCTGCAATCGGTTCTCCGGTGATCGTCAGCCTTTTGTCCAGCCGCCAACAACAGTTGGCGACTGGGGCACGTCTTTACGGGATTCAACTTCTCCTTTGGGCGCTCGCTTGGATCAGCCAGCGATTTTCCATGCGGCCGATCGGTTGCCGTGAACATTCATCCAGGGAGGAATCGCCTCTGCTGGTTATGCGCGACCCGGCCTGCGCCACGACTTGGACTCGGGAGAGGCGCGGATGCCCGTGACCGCGCGCATGAGACGCAGCCCCGGAAAACCGGAGCCGCCGTGAACGAAGTCATGGCGAGGCCGTTCCATCAGACGCTCATGCTCTGCCTGGCGCCCTGTTCTTGGCTTTGCGAACGGGCGACGGCCCGCTTGGCCTGCCGAGCGAGTTGCGTCATGACACCCTCGCGCTGATCTTCCGGGAGGTCTTTGACCAGCGTTTCGTAGGCGGCTTTCAGAGACGGCGACTTGTTGATTTGTTTGAGGATGCCTTCCTTCATCCGTTGTTGGCGGTCGAGTTCGCGCACTTCATTTAACACGAGCGTGCGCTCCAACCGTTCACGGGGCATTTCCTGGATGTAGGCCCAATACTTGGGGTTCTCCTTGATGTGGGAGTCAATCTTCGCATCCACCTCCGGGTTGCTCCGGTATGTGGCTGGGTCTGACGGGGCGGTTGTGCCGCTGGCGCTCGATGGCGCGGTGGTTTTTGTTTTGTTCATAACTATTTCTCTTTATGGTTTATGTTTCACGGCATCTGCCGTGTTCGCTGGAGATGAGCGCGGGCGGCGGGCTGGCTACCCATTGTCGTCCGCGTTTCAACCGGCAAAGTGTTTTCATGGCTCGGCTTTGTCTGGCTCCTCGATGATGAAGGAGCCGACCTCATTGGTGGCGCGTGCGAGCGGCGCATTGAGCCGCTGAAGTTCTTTCTCGAATTCCACGACGCGCCGTTCCGTCGTGGCGAGACGGGCGTTTAGAGTGACGTGGTTCGTTGCGACAGCGCTCATTTCCTTGATTACCTTTTGCAACTCGTCGTAGGAGCGTGCGAGCCGGAAGGCTTCCGACATCACGCGCTCGGTCGCTTCCCGCTGCCGGTTTATCTCTGCGAGAATTACGTCATTGGTCGGCGCAGGGGTGAAGGCGCTGTCCGACGGTGGGTTAAGCGGACTGACGCCAGTCCGACATGGCGTGGCAGGCTTCAAGTTCCAGCGCGTATGCTCTTCGACGCGATACATCGAATGCTGCTCGTGCATCACATCCGATTGATTAGGTTCCACGTAGCGGCCGACATGGTAGGCCCGGACGATTTCGGCGTAGCGAACAGCTTCGATTGGTTCCACTGCGGGCGGCGATAGCGGCTGCACGACAACTCGCGGTTTCGGTCGGGAGACGCAGGACGTGACAAGGATAAGTGGGATGAGGGCTAGAGTTCTCATGGTAGAGGTTTAGGTTTGATGGAGTTTGGTGCCGGCTCAGGCGCTGAACGAAAAGCCGTGGATGGAAGTCCGCCGGGTGAGGGGATCGAGGCGTTGGATTCTTCAGCAAACGCCGGTGCAGTCCCGTTAATTGCCGCATCGGAGCGGTCAATCGTTTGCAGAACGTAGAGGTAAAACTGTTTGCCACTGGGCACGCGCACGTAGAACCCGTCGCGTTGAATCGTGTCGAGGATGCGCTGCGCGTAAATCTGAAGGACATCCTGCGCCCCTTTGAGCGGTGCGTTGTTAAGCGAGCGGCTGTCGATGGTTCCGAACAAGGTCGTTTGCTTTTCGGTGAGCGCACTGGCCGCCCCGCTCAGGAGCGTCGCGGCGAAGAGTTTTATCTCGGCCAGGTCGTCGGTCTTGATGATGCGTCCGCGCAGGCCGGCGCTGCCGTCGGTAATGCCCCAACCTTCCAGGTCGCCGGAGAACTCGCGATCCAGGACGATGGCCTTGAGCCGGAGTTCTTCGCCCGTCTGCCAGACCAGCGTCCATGAACCGCCGCTGGCGATGCGCTCACGGTGGCGGTCAGTTTGCGCGGAGCCGTGGACTTCCGTGCCCGCCGGAATGACCAACCTGCCACTGTGGTAAATGTCCTCGGTGATGAGGCCAATGATGGGCGTCTGAATCGAAGCCGAGTCCACGGTGACGACTGTTTCACAGGGGATGAGCCGGCCGAAGGGCGCGTAGGAGGTCGGAGGCGACTTGGGTTCAGGTGCGCCGGCGCCGGAGTCGCTAAAGAGACTGAGGGGCGGTAGCGGTGGAGAAGCCGGTTCCGGTTTGGGTGCCAGGACGCCGACCTTCGGAGTCTCGTTTGTTTTCGGAGAAGATGGCTCGGGTTTCGGCAACGGTGGCCGGAACAGCGCCATCGGGCGCTCGACCGTTTGAACCACTTGCGCCCGATCCGTTCGATTCGTGCGGCCTGATGTGAACCCCTCTCCTCGGCCCGCGCCGCTGCCCGCCTTGTTCCGCAGCGCGCTAAACAACATCAAAACTCCGCCGAAGATAGCGGCGAACAAGACGAGTTTGCCGCTCTTCGTTTTGAAGAATCCAAGGAAGTCTCGCGGATTCATGGTTCGCCCTCCTGGGGGATTGTCGGCCGCCGCTCGATATTGGGGGGCGGCAATGGCGGCAGCGGCGTGAGGCGGCTCACGAGCACGCTGAACTCATTCTTGAGCGATAGCTCGTTGCGTCCACCGTCGGACGTGCCCGTTATGGCGAAATAAATCACGCTCTCGCTTTTGGGCGGCGACAGGCCGGGCGCATCGCTGATGGATTGGTGATAGACGCGATTTCCGATGCGGACCGCGAAGCTCTCCGGTCGGTAACGGATTTCGCTATCCGATTTGTTCTTGAGCGTGACGTGAAAGACGAGAGTGTCCTCTGGATTGAACCGGAACACTTCCTCGACGCGGATTTCGTAGTTGTTGAAGTCAGTAACCTGCGCCTTGTCCTTGAACGTCCTGGCTTCCACTTGAGCGACGGCTTCGGGCTGCTGTTGTTTGAGCAACGGAAATGCCTTGGCCTTGTCGAGCAGGGCGAGCAGGCGTTGCGGGGTAACTACGGGTCCCGGCTGGGGTGCCGGGGAGCTGGGCTGCTCCTCCAGGTTCAGCGCCAGGATCGGCGCATCGCTCTCTACCAACTCGAAGACGTAGGTACGCTTGTTCCACCGGATGTTGAGATTCGTCGCGGCCTTGCGTGTGGTTGCCCGCACGGACAGGAAGGTTGAGCCTTTCGTGTGCGCGAGTTGAAACTGTCCGGGCACCTTCGGGTCAGCACTGACGCCCGCTGCGTCAATGGCCCCGATGGGACCGGGAAAGCTGATGGTGGTCACTCGATTGGTTGCCACGGGAACCATCACCACGACACGCTCGTCGAGGGTGAGGCGTTGAATGGACTCGCTCGAATCGGCGAATGCCAGCGTGGCTGAGAGCAACAGGAGGCTACTTGGATATTTCATATTTGAAGTCGCCGACAGCGGTCGGGAAGCGGCCGTTGGCAGCCATGTTGGGGTTGCGGATGAGTCGAAGGCTCAACTTGAAATTGAACGCTTCGGTGAAAGCCTTCTCTTGAAAGATCCCGGTGCGAACGACCTGGCCAGAGACGGTTGCCAGGACTTCATTCTCGCGCGTGGCCAGAATGTCGATTCGCGCAATCTCCGGCTTCTGGTGAAGTTGCTTGGCGCGGAATTCGACGGCCTCGTGCGAGCGATGGTCCTGTGCTTTCTCAAGTGCAGACTTTAGAAAAACTTGTCGTAACAATTCCGGGTGATCGAAGTCCTTTGGATTGCGATCCAGGAACGCCATCGTCGCCAGTTCCGCTTGCTGCGCGTGAAGTTCCTTGGCTTCCTGAAACTGAAGCAGCGGACTCACGTAGTAGGTCTGTGCCGGGTCAATAATGACCACGCGCTCGCGTTGCTTGAATTGTTGAATCAAGTGGAAGCGGTCGAACGCGGCGACCACGGTCACGGCGACCGCTACAAAGAACCAGAACCAGGGCAGCCGGTCGCGCTGGGCAAAGAGTTGGGTGGGGTCAAATCGCTTCCGGGCGGAAATGACGTTTGGCATGGCGTTGTTCGTTGGCGTCGAGCGCGAATTAAGTTCGGTGGTTTGCATGGTGGTTTTAGTAGTAGCGGCCGCGCGTCCTGGCGATCAGGTCGCGGACAGATTTATCTCCAGTGATGTCGTCCCCGGGACGGCCCCGCGCACCGCGCGGTGGCAGACCGCTCCCGGCGATGATGATGGCCCCGGCGCTGCCATGCCCGGCGGCGGACGAGAGGGTGCTCAGCATGGCGGCCATGCCGGCGGCTCCGAGCGTGGCGAGCGGGGCGCCGGTCGTGGATGCGACGGCGGCGGCACCGGTGGCGGTGGCCGCCGTTTGCACGAAGCTACCGAACGCGCCCGCCACGAGCTGGCTCCCGGCGAGTGCGCCGTCGGTGAAGACCTTCTGGATGACCAGGGGAGCGGCGACCGTGCTAAACACAATCCAAAACGCAAGCACGGCGACGCCAAATGTGGTCTGCAAACTGTAGAACGTCGCTGTCGGGTCCACGAATTTCAGCGACGGATCGGTCATGAAGTCGAGGATGCCTTGGGTGACGAGCGCGGCGACGGCCCAGCCCAGGGGCCAGAGAAGTACGCCGACCAGGTGCATCAGATAGCGATTGCCAATCGAGCGCAGCGGTGGAATCGCCATGAAACCGATGAGGAGCGGCGACAGTGCGTAGCCGAGGTAAAGAATCACTTTCTGGAACACGTAAGCCCAAAACACGAGTAGCGAGGCGAACTGGCCGAGCAGCCAAAGAATTCCCGACACGAGAATTTCCACTGTGAACCCGTTTAAGTCGCCAAGAATGTCCCACCACGAGCGGTCCGTGCTCGTGTCGCGCTTGATGACGAGCAGCGCGTTGTATTGGTCTTGCACGTTGGCCGGGTCGATGCCCAAACCGCTCAGGATGGAACTTTGTAGCAGGTTTTGGGTTGTATTCCCCCATTGCGGCAGCAAGACAAGCAGGGCCGTGAGGATGAGCAGCCGCACCAG
>JBDTOW010000062.1:0-10559 GCA_039933075.1 Verrucomicrobiota bacterium
GACGCGCTCGAGCAGATCGAGCGCCTGCTGGCCATTGGTCGCGACACTGATCTGGTATCCTTGTTCTTTCAAAATCCCGGTCAGAGCCTGGATGTTGGCCGGTGAGTCTTCGATCAAAAGGATGCGCGAAATCATAAGCGATGTTCCCGAAACAGAACTTTCGCGGGTTGAACCGCTGAAATGTTTGAGAGTGGTGGTAGAGCGTGTCTGTCCCAGCTCGGTGAAGCCGCAACCAAACGTTCCGGAGTGCGCCCGTCCTCGGGCGCAGCAAGCTGGGAATGCCGAGAGCTGCCCGAACTGTCGAAGCTGCCTGGTTGTTCGCACATTGCTGCCCCCGAGGACGGGCGCACTCCGCAGAATCGTCGCGGCTTGCGGCGATTTCGGGAAATACGAATCCAGCGCGTCGCCCACGAACCAATCCAAAACGGCGCGCTGGGATAGACGCGCCCTACCTGAAGGTTCATGGTGAAGATTTGCTTCGACTGCATAGTTTCAGCTAGGAGCCTGTCTGAACATTGAAGGAAATCCTGCCGCGAGCTGCCTCCAACAGCGCTTGCGCTTCGCCGAAGGCATAATTCTGCAAGTGTTGCTCGAACTGCTCGAACTCCGCCGCCGAGAAAAGCGAAGCGAACAAAGCGCGATTTGCCTCAAGACTATCAGTCGCGGCGGCGTCGAACTCGGAGAGCTGTTTCAGCATTTGCGCAACGACCGGTTTCAACTGCGCGGGATCAACGGCGGCCGCGGGAACCGTGGCGGGCACCGGCTGCTCATCGCCGAGCGCGGGGCGGAGGTGGCTGAGCAAAGCGGCGAGATTTTCGGCGAAGCGCTGGCGCAATGTTTCAAGTTGGGCGGGCCCCGCCTTTTCGCGGAGGGCCTTCTCCAATTCCGCCGCCGCGGACTGGACGGTTTTCGCGCCCAGATTTCCCGCGACGCCTTTGACCGTGTGCGCGGTGCGCTCGGCGGTCTCGCGGTCGCCGATCTTGAGTTGCTCGGCGATGTGCGCCGGCGCGTCCGTCTGTTGCGAAATGAACTGGCGCAGCAGTTTCAAATATAGCTTCCGATTGCCGCCGACGCGCAGAAGCCCTTCGGCAGTATTGAGTCCTTCGACTGATGGAAGTTCGCCCGCCTCCGGAGCGCGGACTTCAGTCCGCTTCGCGTCGGTCACGGCCGGGGGCGAAGGAGAACTCCCGCGCTCATTTTCGGGCGAAGGCTGAAGCGGGCTAACGCTCGCGCTCTGGTCGGAAACCGCCGCGACCGCCGGTTTGTAGTAGCGCCTGACCGTCTCGAACAACGCGCCGGGATCGATCGGTTTGGAGACGTGATCGTTCATTCCGGAGGACAAGCATCGTTGCCGTTCTTCGATCGTGGCATGAGCCGTCATGGCAATGATTGGCAGATTGGCAAAGCGCGTTTCCGAACGGATTTTCGCGGTGGCCTGGTAGCCGTCCATCTCGGGCATTTGCAGATCCATCAACACCAGATCGTAACCTGCCGGCTCGCGCGTCAGGCAGTCCACGGCCTTGCGCCCGTTGCTGGCGACCTGCACCTTGGCGCCGACGCCTTCAAGAAGTTCGACCGCGATCTGCTGGTTGATCTCGTTGTCCTCCGCCAGAAGAATGCGCGCGCCCTTCAATAAGCTGGCTTGTTCGCCCTCCGCCGGGCCGCCCCTCGCGCTGCTCTCCTCAGACTCGGCAAAGACATTCACCAGCGTGTCCACGATCATGGACTTGGTGACCGGCTTGACGAGAAAACCGTCGAGCTGCAAGTGCTCGGCTTCCTCGCGCACTTCCTCGCGGCCAAACGCAGTGACGAGCACAATGGCGGGCGGGCGGCTCAACGTTTCGTCGCTCTTGATGTGGCGGCTGGCCTGCAAGCCGTCCATGCCCGGCATCCGCCAATCCATGAACACGATGTCATAAGGATCGGTCGCGTCGTGTTGTTTGACGGCCGCGATAGCTTCCTTTCCGGATGCGACCACGTCCACGCGGCTGGCCAGCGCGCTCAGAGGTTCTTGCAGAATCTCGCGCGCGGCGGGGTTGTCGTCCACGACGAGGACCCGAAGTTGCGCCAGCCTCCCGGGAACAATTTTGCCCGAGCCTTTGGCATCGCCGACTCCAAGCCACACCGTGAAGAAGAAGGTGCTGCCGATGCCCGGCTCGCTTTCGAGCCAGATGCGTCCGCCCATCAACTCGACCAGGCGGCGGGAGATGGTCAGGCCCAAACCAGTGCCGCCGTGCTTGCGGGTCGTGGACATGTCGGCCTGGGTGAAGGGCTGGAAAAGTTTCGCCGATTGCTCGCGCGTCATGCCCATGCCCGTGTCTCGCACGGAGAACTTGAGTTGCACTTTTTCGCCGGTGCGCTCGAGCAACTCCATATTGAGCCGGATTTCGCCGCGCTCGGTAAATTTAACGGCGTTGTTGACGAAGTTCGTCAGAATCTGACCGAGGCGCAGCGGGTCGCCCAGCAGGTTCTCGGGAATGCCGGGCGCGACGTGCGCTAGAAACTCGAGTCCCTTTTCATGCGCCTTCTGGGCCGTAAGTGTCGTGACGGAGCTGATGACCTCGTCGAGCTTGAAGTCGGTGGTTTCGAGGTCGAGCTTGCCTGCCTCGATCTTCGAGAAGTCGAGGATGTCGTTGATGATGGCGAGCAACGACGTGCCGGCATTGTGAACCTTGGAGACGTAATCGCGCTGCTTGGCGTTGAGCGGGGTCTTGAGGGCGAGGTGCGAGAGCCCGATGATAGCGTTCATCGGTGTGCGGATTTCGTGGCTCATGTTCGCGAGAAACATGGACTTCATTTGGGTGGCTTCTTCGGCCTTCTGCTTGGCCCCGACCAGTTCCGTTTCCAGCAGCTTGAAGTCAGTGATGTCCTGGGTCACGCCGTACATGTCCCTGGGTTTGCCGTTGGCGTCCTTCACGACGTGGCCCAAGGCGTGAATCCAGACGACCCGCCCGTCCACTGGGCGCTTGTAGGCATAAATGGCGTCATAGACAGGGATGGTCCCGGCCACGGCAGCCGCGAAATTCTCCGCCGTGATCTTGGCCGCCTCCTCGTCCCCCAGCCGCACGTGTTCCGCCCAGTGCGCCAGCGTATAACGATGATCCGGCGCAGGGAGGTCGCCGAAGATGCGCGCTGCTCGTGCGGACGAGTTGTACCAGCCCGAGCCGTCCAGCGGCACGTGCCAGTAGCCGGCCTTCGTCAGGTCCAACGCGCTGTCGGCTTTGAAATTGATCTGCTGTAGTTCCACCGACCGTTTTTTCAATTCGGCCTCGGCTGCTTTACGCTCCGTGACGTCGCGGATGGACACAGCGACTTGCGGGTCTTCGCCCTGCCGCGCGACAAGCGGGCTCAGCCCGATCTCGATGGGAAAGAGGGAGCCGTCCTTGCGCAGGCCGAGGAGCTCGCGGCCCGAACCCATCGAACGCGGCGACGGCGAACGGTGAAACGCCTCGCGCAGTGCCGGGTGACGCGCGCGTATCTCAGCGGGCACGAGCATCTCCACCGGCTGGCCGATGAGTTCGTCACGCGTGAAGCCGAACAATTTTTCGCACTGAGCATTGGCCAATTGAATCACACCCGTCGCGTCCACGACCATCAGCCCATCCGGCGCGAGCTCCAGCACGCCGCGGAAGAACTGCTCCGTCTCGCGGAGTTGTTCCCGCTGCGTCGTCAGCTCACGCTGCTGCGCCAGCAACTCCTCCTGCGATTGCGTCAACTCCTCCGTCTGCTCCTCGAGCGTGCGGGCCTGCTCCTGCGTCTGGGCGAGCAACTCTTGGGTCCGAAGGTTGCGCTGCAAGACTTCAAAGCTCATCGCCACTACCGGGAGCAGTTCCTCGAGCAGCGCCTTCTCCTGCGCATTAAAAGCACGGAAACTCGCCAGCTCGAGCACGCCCAGCAGGGTGTCTTTGGACAACAGCGGTGATGCCACAGCTTGCACCGGCGCGAACGTCCCCAGACCCGAGGCGATTCGAAGATAATCCGGCGGCAGATTCGTGAGCGTGACGGGCTTGTGCTCTTGCGCGCACTGCCCGGCCAAGCCCTCGCCGAGTCGGAACGAATCCGCCGTCTCGGCGCCGTTGGCGAGTCCGTAGGCGGCGATCCGCCGCAGCCGCCCAGGATTCTCTTCGAACAAGTAGAAGCCGGCGACCCCACCGCCCAGCACGGGCACCAGGCCGGAAACGAGCCGTTGCCCGAACTCCGCGAGCGACGCCGCGCCCTGCAACTCGCCGGTGAGCTTGGAGGCGTTGGTCTTGACCCAGCGTTGCCCGTCCATCGCAGCGGCGCCCTGTTTGAGGATATCAATTGAGCGCGCAAGGCCTCCCGTCTCATCCGCCGATTGAGTGAAGGGAACTTCCTTTGCGTAATCCCCGGCAGCGATGTTCTTAACGGAAGATTCGAGGGCCTGAATCGGTTTGACGATTCGTCGAAGGGTGAAGTATCCCAGCAGAGCGGTCAGCAGGATGGCCGCCGAGTTGGCGATGAGTATGTTCCGGCGAAACGCCTCGATGGTCGTGACCGCGTTCTTGCTGGCGGCGGTGGCCACCTCGTCGTTCTGCTGAATCCATTCGTTGGAGACCTTGCTCAGGCGCTCAGCCGGGCCGCCCATCACGCCGGTCAGCATGGCCACTGCCTGCTCCCGGCTGCCCTCGTCCGCCAAGGACATTGCCTGTTTGGCGCCGGCGATGTAGTCGCGGACCTGCGCCTGGTAATCGTTCAACAGGCGGCGGCCGCGATCCGAAGAGACCAGGTCATCCGCGTATTTCTGAAGCAGGCGGGTCACGTCGCGTTCGGCCTCGTCAAAGGAGGCGCGGGCTGCGGCGCGTTGCGTCTGATTTGTTGCCAGCAAATGGCTGCGCACGTCCACGCGAAGTTCCATGCCGGTCCGTGAGAGATTCCCCAGCGTGGCGAGCGCCTCAATGCGCGATTCCGCAACGAACCGGCTGCGGGCCTCAATGTTCGAAAGTTGTAACCGAGTGAAGACGCCGAGCGCCAGGAGCGCCAGGAGCGGCACAGCCAACAAAATGATCAAGCGATTCGCGATGGTCATAAACTCTTCCTCATCGTCTGATTACCCCGGTCAGCCGGGTCATGTGACCTCGCCCGCCCAACTCCAGACCTCCTGACAGACGGGTAAATCGCATTGCGTAGGTTTTGGGGTTTTGGAGTCGAAATACGAGATCCCTCATGAGGCGACTTTGATTTTATCGCGCTTTGCTTACGCAAACATTTTTGATACAATTTTTGGAAAGCATTCTCAGATTTTGCTCAGGAAATCGGAGGCTATGTCAGGAGGTCTGAACTCCCGCTGACGTGAATACACGCCGTCAGACACCAGCGTGAACAAGTGCGCTGTCTTGCCGAGGTGTTCGGTGAGATCCAGGATCAGCAAGCCGTCCGGCGCGAGCAGCGAGGCCATGCGCTCAAGCACCGCATAACGGTGACAGCCTTCCAGATACATCAGCACATTTCGACAAAAAATCACATCGAATGGCCCATCGACCCGCCAGGTCACATCGGCCAGGTTCAGCGCCTGGAACTCCACCAAACGACGCACGGCCGGCGCGACGCCCCAGCGTTTGCCGGCCTTCTCGGTAAAAAAGCGCGCGCGCCGCTCTGGTTCCAGCGCCCGCAACACCCGCTCGCCATATTCGCCCCGCTCCGCGACCGCCAGCGCATCCACGTCAATGTCAGTCGCCAGGATGGTGGCCGGGGGATCGTCGTGCCGGAAAACTTCAATTAACACCATCGCTATTGAATAGGGTTCCTCGCCGGTTGCCGCTGCCGCCGACCACAGTCGCGCCTCACTCCGCCGGTGCGCCGCCGAGAGCGCATGCTCGGCCGCGACATCGAAGTGCCAGGGATGGCGGAAGAAACCGGTGAAGTTTGTGGTGAGCAGACTTACCACTCGCCGCGTGGCGTCCGCATCCTGCTCCTCCGCCGCGCCGAGCAGTGAATCCATCCCGGCGCAGTCCAGAATCCCGAGCCGCCGGCTTCTTCGGCCCAGAAGTTCGCGGTGGCGTTCGAACAATTCGATGCCCGCCAACCGCAGGGCCAGCCGCCGCATCCGATTAAACTGTTCGGTCGTCAACATCGTGGCTCAGCAATACGTAATGAGACTGGCTCGTCCGCAGGTATTGTGTTCGTGTTGGGGTTTGATGTCGAGGCCGCATCGTTTTCGGCGCAGGAGAAGTGCTGCAATCATTTTGGCAACGCCCGGAATAATTCCTGCGGGGACGCGTAGCCAGGTTGAATTTCGAGCGCGCGTTGCGCGGCTTGCCGCGCTTCTGGCACCCGCTCGCGGCGCGCAAGGATCGTGGCTCGCGCAACAGACCCGCCACGAGCCACGGCGCGCGCGAGCGGTTTGGCCCAGTCGCGTCGGATCTTTTAGGCCGCCTCGTTTTCTTTTGCGGACTCACGTCGGTACGCGATCAGGATGCGAGCCGGGGCGCAAATCAAGCAAGTCGAGTTGGAGCCGGCCACGCGCGCAGCGACGTCGGGCGTTCATCCTGAAAAAAGCCGTTGAAACCGCGAAATACGCGAACCACACGAAAGCAGAGCGGATTAGAGAGAAAGCCCGATTCACCCAATGGGAGAACGACTTTTTTGGTCCAACCTTTTTCTCTTTCGCGTATTTGGCGTATTTCGTGGTTTGAATGTTTGAATTACCGGATTGAGGTTCATCTGACCCGCGCAAAATCGACTTCAAAGTTCTGCTTCTCGACGGCCCCGCGAGCCGCAGGAACAAAAGATTGAACAGGAGGCAATGGAGGAACGGAGAGTTTTTTTTCGGTCTCCGTTCTCTCCGTTGGCTCCTGTTCAAAATCCGGTCCGAGCACCTTTCATATCTACTGTTTCTTTTTATCTCGAACCTGAATTCGCGCTCCTCTCGGGCCGGGAGCACGCGCGGTGGAATGCCGAGGGCCCTTTTTCGCCGGCCTGGTTCGTTCTCCTGGCGTCCCGGAAGGGAGGCTGGTCAGGCGCGGCGGATTTGCCTCCTGCTTCCGGACTCGGATGGGGATCTGTTGTGCCGCGGGCAACCGCTTGGGCTTGCCGGTGGTTTCCTGGCTGCTCGAAAGCCAGAGCAGGGCATCCTCGAATTTGCCGAAAGCTTGGACGTTCCAGCCGTGCATAGCGCTCAGACACGCGAACATCCGGGCCCGCTTATGTGGGTCGGAATCGTAGAGAATCGCCAGATGCTGTTGGTGGGTGAATCCGACCTCGCGGAATGTGTTCACCAGCTCAAACAAATCAGCCGGAGTGAACGCGGGCTCTGGGCCTGGCCGCAGGGCTCTCAAATCCATGAGGGCCTGGTTTATTCCACGTTTCCGGCACGCGCCCGCCACGAGCGCCAGCGCCTTTTTGCTGGCGGCCAAGTCAAAATGACCGTGCGGATCCACTCGGACGAAGTCGGTGGCGTGAATGATATGAAGTTCGAGGGGCATAATCCGTGCGTATTATCTTGGTTGTTTCATTTTCTCGACCGCGAATTCGCGGGCTGCTGAGGGAATAGCTGTTCCAACACCTCGCCGATTAACAATCAGTTTCCGCTTCGCGATCAAAGAACTGCTTCACTCGCAACAAAGGTGTTGCTAATCTCGGCCAACAGGAGCATCGCCGCCATCAGCGCCAGGTTGATATTCCATGAGTCCTACTCATGAAACCAGCTCAATTTCATGTCGCGTCGGTCTTTGAAGTTTCACCGGCTGATTCCCAACCACGCCTGGCGTTACGGGTATTCCTTTATATCATGATTCACTGGTCACTGGTTCGCGATTCACGATTCACGGGCCATTCCCGTGCTACGGTTTTTCCACCGAGATCGCCACGGCCACCGTGACACGGATCACCACCTCCTCGCCGACTTTCCGCTGAGTCAGGTCCACGTCTTTGCGGACGTCGACCGTCCGGGTGGTGCCATCTGGAAGGTGAAGAGTGGCTCGGTGCCGCTTGAGATCGATGGCCGTGACCGTGGCCGTGTACTGCTGCGTTTCGGCCATCAGGCCGCCCGGTTTGGCGCCCTTCGGAGCCAAGGCTACCAGCGCGGCGGCGCTGTCACTCCGCGGGGAGGCGGCATCGGCCATCGCCACGGCAAGCTCGGCCGTAACAGTGGCCTTGACGAGATCGCCGACGTGGATCTGCTCGTAATTAATAGCCTCCGGACCGCACTTTACGGTGGTCTTCTGTCCATCCGGCGTGGCAATCATCAGTCTGCGATTGGCGGCGTCGATGCCCGTGACGGTGCCGGTGATCTTGTGCGTCTCCACGAAGACACCTCCTGGCACACCCTTCTCGTACGCGGCGGTAGAGCTTGTCTCGCCCGCTGGTTTGGACGAGGTGGACGAGCAAGAGGCAAGGGCTATTAATGCCGCCGGTGTGAGTGTGATAATGGACCATTTGAGTGCTTTTGTTTTCATGTCTGTATTTCCTTTGTCATTGAGTTATCTTCGTTTCCTTCGTTTGCTTTTGTGAAGTTGAACCGCTGTTTTCAGGTTCACAATTCGGGCGCCAGAACGGTCGTCACCAAGACGATTCCCAAAACCGGCCAGATGGTCTGTGATTCTCACGCGAGAGTCCGCGGTCCGGGCGGCTTTCGGCACCCCGCCGTCGCGCGCACCGCGGCTCGTCACCGCCGCACGAGGAACTCGGCGTTGGCCCAGTCGGCGAAGTCCTCCCGGCTGCCATCCCCGATGCGGAGCCAATCGAAAGAGCAAAAGGGTGTTTGGAGTTTCACGGTTGCACAATGATACGCGACAGGCTGACTTTCGATAAGTGAAAACATTTGCATAGCGCTTCGAACAAGCCGATACGCATGGTGGTAATCCATGCGCAATGGATTGTGCGCCAGCATTTGCTGCAATTTCTTTTCAACGACTTGGCGGATGTTCTCCAACGCGGAAGCCTTCCGTTTCACTTTCTTGGCGGCGACGGTCGTTCAAGTCGAGCAGGGCGATGTCGAGTTTTTCGCCGCGATTCTCATAGACCAGCTTCACCGTAGCGCCGTCCTGCTCTGACCGCTTGAAATCGTAACGCGAAGCGTAAGTGCCGAAGATGCGTTCGGTCAGGTTGTCGTGTTTGAACAGCGGCGTGCCCGTGAAACCGATGATCGCAGCGTTCGGCAGTGCCAGCCGCATGTTGCGCGCGAGTTTGCCGGCTTGCGTGCGGTGCGCCTCGTCGGAAATCACGATGATGTCGTCGCGCGTACTGTAAGGTTCGCGCGGGTTCACGTCTTGATTGAATTTGTGAATGAGGCTGAAAATGTAGCGATGATTCTGCTTGAGCAACTGTTCCAAATCTTTGCCTGAACCCGCGCGCGGCGTCGTCTTGGGGTCAATGATTTCGCAACCGCCAAAAGTTTTGTAAATCTGTCCGTCCAGGTCGTTGCGGTCGGTCATCAGTAGGAAGGTGAACTTGGCCGAAATCTGCCGCCGCACTGTTTCGGCAAAGAACGCCATCGAATAGGATTTGCCACTGCCCTGCGTTTTGAAGGCGGAAGCAAGCGGAGGGCGGTTCTCTGGCACCCCTCAGACGGGGGAGGAAGCAGGAGTTGGGGATGCGCATCTGGGAGCACGAACTTGCGCACAGGAATGTTCCGCGAATGTTCGGGAGTATTCGGAAGGCCTCTCACCGTGCCTTGACCCGCGATGTTCCACCCCTCTGGGCAACCGACTCGGTGGATCACTTCAAACTCGCGGCTTCCTTCACCGGTTTTCCGTCGGTATCGATCAATCGAATCTCGCCCAGGCCCAGTTCGCGAAGTCCGGGTTCGATTTTTTCACGATCGCCCACAATCACCCAAACGAGGTTCTTCAGATGGATGACTTCGCCGGCGGCAGCAGTGACATCGGGAAGTTTGAGACTGAGCACTTTGTCAGGATATGTTTTGAAATAATCTTCTGGCAGGCCAAAACGGATGATCTCGGCGGCTGAACTCATCACTCGAGAACTGGTTTCCCATGCGCCAGTCAATTTCAATGTCTGGTCTTTTTGGGCCTTGGCCAACTCCTCTTCCGTGATCGGCTGTTTGCCGAGAATGCCCTCGAGCTCCTTTTGGACCTCGACGACGGATTCCTTTGTCTTGTCAGTTTGCACAGGGGCAATGACGATGAAAGGACGCTGGCCTCTCGCCGAGGAGAGCACAGCGCGGGCCCCGTAGGACCAATGTTTGCCCTCGCGCAGATTCATGTTGATCCGCGAAGTAAATGTTCCTCCGAGAATACTGTTCATCGTTTCGATGGCGATTTCGTGCGGGTTGGATTTAGGCGGAGCGATGTCGCCGGCGAAAATCATGGACTGAATCGAGCCCGGCCTGTCCATGAGATACACGACCGATTTAGCCTCGTTCTGCACCGAGCCGATATTCTTCTTCGGCACAGAACCTGCCATCCAACCGCTCAACATTTTCTCCAATTTTGGAGTCATCTCGCTCAACGTAGTATCACCGACGATGATCAAGACGGCATTCCCCGGTTTGAACCAGGTCTGGTAAAAGTTTTGCACATCGGCTCGCGCCGTCCGGGCGACGGCCTCCTCCGTGCCGGAGCCAGTAAAAGGAATACTGT
>JBDTOW010000063.1:0-10529 GCA_039933075.1 Verrucomicrobiota bacterium
ACCGCGCGCTCCCCCATCGCCGCGAAAGCTGTCAACGCATCGGCTGGAACGTCGGGGCTAGTACGGATGTGCTCGATCCACACGCTGATGGTTTTGCCCTGATAGACCGGTTCGCGATTAAACAGAAGCGAGACGACACCGGCAGCAGCTAGAGCGGCGAGGCCCGAGGCAATGCGGCGGTTAAAACGCAATTTCATGGTGCGGTGCGTTACCCCTGGACTCTAACTACGGCCGCAAAGGTTGCAACGAAGAACGTCGACTTAGCGTGCTGCCGGCATCCTGCCGGCAGGAGGTATCTTTCTGCCAGCGGGGACGATGGCAGCACGTTGGCGGCGGCTGCTCCAGCTTCGGACTAAGTCGTCAAGACTTCAAGGTCTTCACCAGGTCGGGGAACTGGCACTGGTCGCAAATCGCGTTCGAGTGATCGCAGAAGTCGCGAATGATTTGCAGCAAACCTTGTTGGGCTGCCGCGGCGCGAAACGAGCGCGATTTCGTTCCCCCCAACAAACGCTGCCGGGCGAGCCGCAGCAAGGCGTTGTCTTCGCCCCGAGGCCACGCGAAGTACCGTTGTTCGGCCGTTCGCTGCGGCCGTTCGCTTTTGCCGGCCGAACCGCGTGCCCAAAACCAGGGAAGTATGACATTCATGGCGAGGTCGGTGACCCGCTGCGCGCCGATCAGTGGCTGCGGCTTTGCCATGCGCGCGGAGCGAAAGGTCCAGTGCCGCTCCCAAAAATCGTCGTGCTCGATTTGAAGCGTCTCCAGCAGCGTACTCAACATCGCCCCCGGAGGCAGCTCTTTCGTGAACCACTTTTCCAGGCGAGCAACCAAGGTGCCCGACGAAAGCCAATGCGCCGCCAGCGCCAGCCGGCGGAGCGGATGGTTTGCCGGTCGCAATCCGTGAAATCGCCATAAATGGCGTGGCAGGATTTTGTCAGTGAGCTCTTCGCGTTCACGCCACCAAACATCCCATATGGCGCGGAGATAATCATCGACGGCTGCCGACCCGCGAACCAGATCAGCCGGCAATAAGCCGCTGACGCCGAAAAGGCGGGCTTGGAGCGTCTGCAGCGGGCGTGGTCTGGATTCCTCTTCAGCGAGCAGGTGCGGGAGCAGTTCCGCGATGCCTTGCATGGGCCAGGCGTTGTGCTTGTACCCCAGCGCACGGAAAAGACCCTCCCAGAGCGTCTGTTCCCAACCAACCTGTCGGGCCCGAGCTTGCAACTGGGTGGCTTTGGCTTGCAGACGCACGGTGGCCGCCTGCCGGAGCAATTCTTCGAGCTCGGCTTCCGCCAGATCGCGGAGCGGAGCGGAGCATCGGCCCATCAGCAGGCTGGGAATCTCTTTCGCCGCCTCGGTGCCGATCCAGGAACGGAGTTCGTCGACCGGAGCGTCGAGCAGCGAACCGATGGCAAGCGTAGGAAGGCAAAAATCGGCTTTGGATTCCGCTTCCCAGACGACGTGCAGCGCAACGTTGCGGAAAGCGGGATTGCGATCATGTCCGTGGGCCCGCCAGCCGCTGGGATGCAAATCGATTTCGATATCGCCACTTTGCGCGGGCGGCGAGTCAAACTGCAAAACGGCATTCCGGAAATCGGGGCCGCCTTCATGATTCCAAAAGCCGGGATGAAGAACGCGCACAGTTCGCCCGTCTAAGGTCCGCAAATGATCGCGCAACAAGCGTTGATGATGCCAGATGCCTTGCAGCAAGCGCTCCGGAGGCGGGGCGGCTGGACTGCCATCACGGAACGAATAAGCATCGATGGCTCGGTTACGCCATTGGACGTAGAGCATGGGCGGAACGGTGGACACTCGGCATTGCTTTTGCGAGGATAGTCTTGCAAAGTCAAGCCCTCGTATCGGCGAGGTGTGGTTAAGTGCATCCTCACACGTCCTCTGGGCAGGAGCGCGGATTTTCAATCCGCCGAGTCTTTGGTGTTGGGCAGGTCCCCAAGCGTATTGAAAACGCGCGCTCCTGCCCGCCCGTTTTGATCGTGGATGCGGAGGGCTGAAGCGTTGCCCGGGCAAGCGCCAGTGCGACTAACGCCTTTCGTTCTTGTCTGTGTATTGAGCCCAGCGAGGCCTCGTAGCGCAGATTTGTAATCGGCGGAATGTTCGCAGGTTCGAGCGCACTGGAACTTGCCGACTTGCCGCAGAATGAAATTCTGCGATACAGCAGATTACAAATCTGCGCTACGCCAAACACACAATCGTTGTTTGCGAAAGGCGCGGGAGCGCGAGTTAGCGAAACTAAACTGGAATCCAAATGTTGATCGTTTCTGTCATGAGTTCGAGCGAAAGTTTTTTAAAGATCGTCAGACGCTGCGGGATGTTCCGGCTGCTGATTGGCAGCTTGTTGCTTTCTTTCGACCCAGAAACTTTGCGGGGGGAATTTCCGGACGTTCGGCGCGATGCGGCAGTCGAGGCGATCGAACGGGTTTTGCCAAGCGTTGTTAATGTTGAGACCAAGAGCCGGGGCGAGCGGCGGTACTTTTACGACTGGTGGCGCGAGAATTGGGGGACGTTATTTCAGGAAATGCCCCCACAATACAGCGCCGGCTCCGGGGTGATCATCCACGAGGACGGCTATGTGCTGACCAACATTCATGTCGTGGAGCAGGCGGACGAGATCTGGGTGAAGTTGTCGGACGGAAGCCGGATTCCCGCACGCCGGCTGGTCGGAGTACGCAAGACCGACGTTGCCTTGTTGAAATTGTTGGGCAAACCCGGCGAAAAATACACCGCTGCCAGGTTCGGCGCGGACGATGATTTGCTGCTGGGAGAAACCGTGCTGGCACTCGGCAACCCTTTCGGACTCGGCGTCTCGGTGAGCCGCGGAATTCTGAGTTCGAAGACCCGGCGCTCGGCCCCCGAGGGAAAAGAGTCGCTGGACATCCCCGACTGGTTGCAGACCGACGCCTCCATCAACCCGGGCAACAGCGGTGGCCCGCTGATCAATTTACGCGGCGAAATCATCGGTATCAACGTGGCCGTCCACCAACAAGGGCAGGGCATCGGGTTTGCCATCCCGACCAAACGGGTGACCGAATCGCTCGCCGAGATCTTCACCCCGGAGCTGATTGAGAAACTTTGGTTTGGCGCGCGGCTCAAGGCGGGAAGTTCGCCACTGCGAGTGGTTGAAGTTTCCCCCAAAAGCCCGGCGGAGAAGGCGGGCCTTATGAGCGCCGATTCCATTCTCGCGGTCAACGGCAAACCCGCCAGGAGTTTTATCGATTTTAACAGCGAATTGATTTCCGCCGGAGGCGAGCGTCCGATCTCAATCACGATCCAGCGCGGCTCTGAGCAGAGGGATCTCTCGCTGCGGCTGGTTCCGGAGAAGGCTTTTTTCAACGCGGATTTGATACGGCAAAAAATCGGCGCGAACCTTCAACAATTAACTGAGGCGCTGGCGGAGAGTCTGGGGATCAATATTCCAGGAGGTTTGATCGTTGTCAGCGTCGACAAGAACAGTCCGTCCGCCGAAGCGGAACTGCAGCGCAACTACATCATCCTTGCGGTCGACAGTCAGGCGACTCACGACATCACCACGGCGGCAAAAATTCTGCAAGCCAAGAAGCAGGGTGAGAAAGCGGTTTTTAACATCGCGGTCGAACGCACCCGGGGGAATTTCTTTCGGCGCGACACTTTTCAGACAGCCGTGACGGTGCGGTAACTTTTTTGTTGGCCCGATGGTGCCAGAGTGATTTACCATTCACGCGACCCATGAGCGACACGCCGATGATCGAAGTATCCAGTTTGACCAAACGTTACGCCGGTCACACAGCGGTCGATGGGCTTTCGTTCACGGTGGGGCGGGGCGAAATTGTCGGGTTCCTGGGGCCGAATGGCGCGGGCAAAAGCACGACCATGCGCATTCTTTCCGCCTACCTGCCGGCGACTTCCGGGACGGCGCGGGTGGCGGGTTTCGATGTTTTCCGTGACTCCGTCGAGGTCCGGCGGCGAATCGGCTACATGCCCGAGAACAATCCGCTCTACTCGGACATGCGGGTGCGCGAGTATTTGAAATTTCGCGCGCGATTGAAAGGCCTGCGGCGCAGTCGCTGCCGGGACCGAGTGGCGGTAGTGATGGAACAGTGCGGCCTGGCCGAGGTCAGCCGCAAGATAATCGGCCAGTTGTCGAAAGGTTATAAACAACGAGTCGGCCTGGCGGACGCACTCGTGCACGAGCCGGAACTCATCATTCTCGACGAGCCAACCATTGGCCTGGACCCAAACCAAATCCGCTCCGTGCGCCAGCTCATCAAATCGCTCGGCGGCAAACATACGGTCTTGATCTCCACGCATATCCTTCCCGAGGTCGAAATGACCTGCAATCGAGTGCTGATTTTGCACCAGGGCAAGATCCTGGCGTCAGACACCACCGAGAACTTGCAGCGGATCATGTGCGATGGCGGCCAGGTGGTTGCCGAGATCGCGGCGCCGGAAGCCGAGCTGCGGGAGTGTTGGGAGGGCCTCGAAGAGGTTGAGCATTTCAATATTTCATCGATCGACGGCGCTTTCTTTCGCTGCGCTTTGACTCCCACCAACGGAACGGACCTGCGACCGCGGGTGTTTCAAGTCGTTTGCCAACGCGGCTGGGGCCTGCGTGAATTGACTCTCAGCCGGCATTCGCTGGAGGACATTTTTGTGCACATGACCCGGACGAACAAAGAGGAGGAAGGTCTCTGATGCGGGTTTTTCTCACCTTGGTGCGCCGGGAATTGAGTGGTTATTTTAGCTCGCTGACGGGGTATCTAATTATCGCAATGGTTGCGCTGCTCGTCGGGTTGAGCTTTACGGTCCTGCTCGAAGCATTGACCAAGGAGGCGTACTACATGCCCGTGACGGATTTGTTTTACAGCACACCATTTTTCTGGTTCGTCTTGCTGCTGGCCGCTCCGGTGATTACCATGCGCAGCTTTGCGCAGGAATTGTATTCCGGAACCTACGAAACTCTCATGACCACTCCGGTGGGCGACCTGCAGGTTGTTCTCGCGAAATTTACCAGCTCGATGATTTTCTTCATCCTGGTCTGGCTTCCGCTGCTTGCCTGCATTTTCATCCTGCGTTATTACACGAAGGAAACGGCGCCGCTGGATGTGGGCCCGCTGGTCACGACGTTCATCGGGATTTGGCTGTTAGGGGGCTTGTTCATGTCGCTCGGCTGTTTTGCTTCGTCGCTCACCCACAGCCAAATCATCGCGGCGATGCTCAGCTTTGCCTTCGGCATCACCTTGTTTCTGTTGAGTTTTCTTTCCCTGATCATCCCGCCGCATCCCGGCTGGCAAACGGCGTTGCTCGACCAGATCTCGTTGGTGGTTCACATGCAGGAGTTCGTGCGGGGCGTCCTGGATACCCGATATATCATTTTCTACCTCAGCCTGACGATCTTCTTTTTGTTCTTGACGTGGAAAGTGGTGGAAAGCCGCCGCTGGAAGTAACATGCCAAGCCAAGCTGTAACGCGGCCCAGTTTCTCGGTCGCTCGCAAATGGAACATCAGCCTGAGCGTCCTGCTCTCTCTGGCCGCCATGGCGGCGATGGTCGTCATGATCAATTATCTCGGGCTCCGATACTTCAAGCGCATCCATTGGACCGCCAATGAAACGTACCGGCTCTCGCCGCTGACGGAACAGGTCCTCCGCTCGCTCACGAACGAAGTCAAAGTCACGCTCTTCTTCGATCGTCAGGAACCGCTCTACCGGTCGGTCGCGGCATTGATTACTGAATACCGCGCGACCAGTCCGAAGATCGTGGTGAAAGAAATCGATTATCTCCAGGATCCAGGCGCGGGCGAATTGTTGAAACAAAACTATAAATTCTCATTTGTGTCCGACAAAAACGTGGTGATCTTCGAAAGCAATCGCAAAGTCAAAACTGTCCTTCAGAAGGAACTCTCCGATTACGATTGGTCCGGTTTAATCAGCGGTGCGACCAACGAGATCAAACGCACCGGCTTCAAAGGCGAACAGCTTTTTACCTCGGCGATTCTCAGCGTGTCTGACCCGCGCCAGGCGAAAGCTTACTTCCTCCGCGGTCATGGCGAAGTCGATCCCGCCAACGATGATCCCAAAGACGGTTATTCAAAATTCGCCGACCTTCTGAAACAGAATAGCATCGCCTGGGAGCGTTTGCCTGTGTCGGGCTCAACGGAGATTCCGACGGATTGCCAGCTCTTGATAATCGCCGGACCCAAGGAGCCGTTTAATCCGGGTGAAGTGGAAAAACTTGAAAAATACCTCGACCAGGGCGGGCGAGTCGTAGCGTTGTTAGGCACAACGACCAAGGCCAGTCCGGAGGTGTTTGGTCTGAAGGGAACCTTCGCCAAGTGGGGCGTGGATCTGGGAGAGAACTGGGTCATCGATCCTCCTCACTCGGTAAGAAGCGGTTGGGATTTGCTCACCACAAATTTTATCAGTCACCCGATCGTGAAGCCACTTTATGATTCTTACGTTTACCTGGTGCTGCCGCGTTCCGTGGGAAGGCAGTCCGCCAAGGAAACCGCGGATGCCGCCCGGGTGGAGCCTCTGTTTTCCACCGGCCCGGCGGGACGAGTCATGACCGATATTCGCAACGGGGTTCCCCATCCCACGACGCGTGATCGTATTGGCTCGATCCCACTGGCGGTCGCGGTTGAAAAAGGGAGCATCCAGGGCGTTACGGCCAATCGTGGCTCGACCCGCATGGTGATCGTCGGTGACTCTATTTTCCTGAACAACTCCGGGATTATCAGCGCCAACAACTATGATTTCGCCCAACTCTCATTGAATTGGTTGCTCGATCGCCCGTGGCTGCTCAACATTGGCCCACGCCCGAATCGCGAGATCGTCCTCTCGATGACCAAGTCGCAAATGGAGACGACCCGCTGGATTTTGTTGGGGGCTATGCCCGGGGGCATCCTGCTTTTTGGTTTGTTGGTCTGGTGGCAACGGCGACATTGAGCCGGCGGGATCAACGCGCGAGCCTTAGCGATGAATTCGAGAACGACATGGTGGCTGGTGACGCTGGCGGCGGGACTGTGTGCGTTTATTTTCTTTTACGAGCGCCATCTGGGTGGACCCGGCGGCACCGCCCAGCCGGATCTCCTGCTGCCCAGGTTTAGCCCGGCACTCATTGCGAGTATCGAAGTGCTGCGAAGCAACCAGGTGATCCGAGTCGTGCGAACGAATAATCTCTGGTACCTGGCGTCGCCGGTCAGTTATGCCGCTCAACCTGAACGGATCGAGCAATTGTTGGAGACAGTGCGAACCCTGAAACGCCAGGCCCTCTTCTCCGACGCGGAATTGTTGGCGCGCGATCAGGCGAGCCTCCCCGTCGGCATCAACCCGCCCAGAGCGATATTGGTCCTCAACGAGAAAGACGGACGCCGGGTGCAATTCGATTTGGGAGATTTCACTCCGTCCGGGGCCCAGGTTTATTTCCAGTTGATCGGCACACCGAGCATTCTCCTCGGCGATGCAAAATTTTTTGATCGGCTGCCATCTTCGGCAAATGAGTGGCGTGATACCACCTTGCTGCCGCTTCATGGCCTGAATTTTAATCGCGTCGAGTTGCGCTCCGGCACTTACAGCTATGAACTCCAGCTCGACCCGACCAATCAGGTTTGGCAGTTAACCAAGCCGCAGCCTCCGGCGCGGGCGGACAATACGAAAGTGCTGCTCCTGCTGCACCAATTGCAGAACGCGCAAATCAGTCAGTTCGTTCCCGCGGGCCCGAGAGTGGACCTGGAATCGTTTGGGCTGCAGCCTTGGGAAGCCGAACTGGCCTTTGGTCAGGCAACGAACGATCTGCTGGTGGTGCAATTTGGCAAAAGTCCCACCAACGCTCCCGATCTGGTCTACGCGCGGCTGCCGGGCCACGCCGACGTCGTGCTGGTGGCCAAGAGCGTGGTCGACCTGGTTCGAGTTCCGCCGACAGAATTTCGCGACCGCCGCCTCGTTCCGCTGCCGACGACGGACATCGAGCTGGTCGAAGCGCAGGGCGCGGAAAATTTCACGCTGCGCCATCAGACCAATCATTCCTGGCGCATCACTGAACCGATTGACGTCCCGGCCGACGATGAACTGGTGCAGGAATTTCTCGCCACCAGCCTTCCGCAACTGGAGATCGTTCGCTTCGTCAAGGACGTGGTCACGGATTTCTCTCCGTACGGCCTGGCGAAACCATCGCAACGGTATATTCTGAAGACCACGGCAACCAACACGACGATCACCAATCAAATCGTCGCTCAGATTGAATTCGGCACGATCCTTGCCGACACAATCTACGCCCGGCGCGCGGATGAGACTTCCGTGTACGAGGTGGGTCTGGCAGATTTTTACAAGCTGCCGCGCTCCGCTTATCAAATGCGCGATCGACGCATCTGGAATTTTGCCCCGTCGAATGTGGTGAGCGTTACGATCTTTCAACAAGGCCAGACGCGCAAACTTCTGCGTCAGCCAAACGGGATGTGGTTGCTCTCGCCGCCGGACAAAGGAAACATCAACCCGTTCTCCCCTGAGGTGACCGTTCAGGATTTGGGGCGGTTGCGCGCCGAGAGCTGGATCGGGAGCGGCGATCTCATGCCCAAGGGTTACGGCTTCGCGGAAGAAGCGCATACCATTTCTATCGAAGTGCTCGCAAACGGGCAGACGCAAACGTTCACCGTCGAGTTTGGAAAAATGAACCTTCGCCAGAATCGCTATGCCGCCACACGACTTGAAGGGCATCGGATGATATTTGAATTTCCCAGGCAAGTGTATGAAGGGGTGCTGCGCGACTTCACGGTGGCACCACTTTCGACTGCTCAGTAATAATGGCGACGGCCGGAAGAAATTTTTGGAAACAGTGCCGCCGAGTGGTGCGCTGGCTGCGAATCAGCATCCTTTCGTTGGTGTTCCTCACGCTTTGCTCGCTGTACTACCTGAATCAGGTCGGCCTCCCTGATTTCGTGAAAGCAGCAGTCCTGGATGAACTGCGTACGCGCGGACTCGATCTTAAGTTCACCCGCCTGAGGCTGCAAGGCTATCGCGGCATCATCGCGGAGAACATTCGTTTTGGACGCGTTAATGAACCGGAAGGGCCGCACTTCTTTGCGAAGGAGGCGAGCATCCGCCTGAACCGCAACGCGCTGATCAAAGGTGAAATCCAACTTAAAGCGCTGGTCATTCGCGAGGGAGAATTTGACTGGCCGCTCATCCAGTCCAATCAACCGCCTTACCTGCTCAAAGGGAACGGTCTCATGACTGAGGTTCGCTTTCTGCCCAACGACGAATGGGAGCTGAAGCAGTTTGAGGCGCTTTGCCTCGGAGCCAAAATCAAGCTCTCCGGCACGCTCACGAATGCCTCCTTCGCGCGCTCGTGGATCCTCGGCGCTCAAAAAAATCAATCCTCCCACGTGCCTCAGATCCGCGAAGTCCTGACCACACTGGAGAAATGCCGGTTTGCCAGCCGGCCCGAGATTAAAATCCGCGCTCGAGCGGACGGACGCGATATGCGCCGACTCAGTGCCGATCTGTTTTTGAACTCGTCCACCGCGACGACGCCTTGGGGAGCGGTCAATGACCTGCTCATGACCGGGCGGTGGCTGCCTTCGTCCGAAACGGACCCGGCCGCGAGCCTGCGGCTATTCGTCAAGGCAGGTCGAGTGAACGCGGACTGGGGCGAGATCAAACACGCCCATTTCACGGGCCAATTTGCGCTTCAACCGTCGAATCCTGCGCCAGCAACGGTGACCGCGAAGTTGGAAGTCGCCAATCTTCAAACCCAGTGGGGCGACGGGCGAAACCTTCAAGTGTCCGCTTTGATGAAACAAACGGGCCCCGCGGACGCTTCAGAACGCTTTGATACGGAGCTGGCGATCGTCGCCGAAACACTGCGCGCCAAATGGGGTCGTGCGGAAAATGCGGAACTCAATGCAACCGTGCGCCACTCCTTGTCGAGTTGGTCTCCGCAAATCGCTGACGGACGTCTTACCTTGCGCGGGATCGAAGCCGAGCCAGGCAAAGCCGAGCAACTCCAACTGAAGGTTCATCTGGTTGAACCGGCTCCCCAAGGGCCTCGCCAATCCGATGCAAGCTGGGGCGGATGGGCGATGCTGGAACCGTTTCAATTGAGTTGGCAAAGCGAGGCCATTGGCATCGAATCTCCCAAACTTCAACTGCAAAGAATCTCCTGCGACGGCCGCTGGGACTCGCCTGCGTTCGAGCTCTCGAAGCTCCACGTCGAGCTTTATGAGAAACAGCTCGATGCGGAGGCGAAACTCGATGTCGCTACTCGCGAGCTGCGATGCCAGGGCCGGTTCGACTTCGATGTTCACCAGCTCGAGTCGCTCCTCAGCACGAATGCTCAACAAGAGCTGCGAAGATACGAGTGGGTTACGCCGCCACTCGTCGAGGCCAGGGCGCGGGCCATTCTTCCACCGTGGACGAATCGGGGGGCTGATTGGAAAGGCGAAGTGGAACCCACGCTTTGGTTGGAGGGCTACTTCGCCGCGGCGGCGGGCGCGTTCCGCACCGTCCCGGTTGAATCCGTTCATTCTCACTTCTCCTTATCC
>JBDTOW010000064.1:0-10409 GCA_039933075.1 Verrucomicrobiota bacterium
GTAGGGATGGCGCGCTGCGCCGTCCCCGCCGCGTTCAGCGGCGGAACACTCCGTGGCCAAGTCCACGAGTCCATCGTTCGGAGTAGCCCCACTTCCGCGCCTGCACGCCGCGGGGACGCCGCAGCGCGGCGTCCCTACCCCTTATTCTTGGAAATGTCGTTGCCTGGGCGGACCGCAGCCGCGCGTTTCCGCTTCAACTCTCCGATTTTCCGAGATTGTTTTTCAATCGCAAAGTCGTACAAAGGCAAAACGATGAAGCAACCTGGTTTTTTCCGCTCCAGTTTATGTGTTCTTTTTACTGCGTGTTGCATCGGTTTGTCCTCGTTGCC
Organism: Verrucomicrobiota bacterium; assembly: GCA_039933075.1. Taxonomy (GTDB): domain Bacteria; phylum Verrucomicrobiota; class Verrucomicrobiia; order Limisphaerales; family JACPZS01; genus JBDTOW01. Next base: position 330 of record JBDTOW010000064.1, read on the forward strand.
CGCGCGATCAGAACTGGCGACGGGAGAGCGCGGCATCGTGACAACGGTCAATGCGGCAGCGACGGAGGCCGGCTTACGTGCTTTGAAGCAAGGTGGTAACGCCGTTGACGCGGTCGTTGCCTGCGCGTTGACGCTGGGCGTCGTTGATGGGTTCAACTCCGGAATCGGCGGCGGTTGCTTTACGATGATTCGGCTGCCCAACGGTTCGATCATCGCCATCGATGGCCGGGAGACGGCTCCCGCCGCGGCGACTCGCGACATGTTCGTTCGGGACGGAAAGGTTGATCCGCAGCTCAATCAAGGCGGGCCACTGGCCATCAGCGTGCCTGGCGCGTTGGCGGCGTACGATCGCGCGATCAAACAATATGGGAAGCTGACGCTTGCGGTTCACCTTCGTGCCGCAGCAGAGCTTGCTGAATCCGGCTATCGCATCGATCGCGGTTACGCGAGCAGAATCCAGGAGACGGCAAAAGACTTGACGTTATTTCCAGCCACTCGCGAAATCTTTCTGCATTCGGATGGCAGCCCGATGCGAGAAGGAGAGATGCTCAAACAGAATGACCTCGCAAAAACGTACCGAGCGATCGCCGAGAAAGGGGTCAACTGGTTTTATCGCGGGCCATTTGCCGCAGCTACGGACCGGTGGATGCGCGAGAACGGCGGGATTCTGAGAGCAGCGGATTTCGAACAGTATCAGAGCAAATTGCGTGAACCGATTCGAACGACTTATCGCGGTTATGAAATCGCCGGGTTTCCACCACCCAGCTCCGGCGGGGTACACGTAGCGCAGATTCTGAACATCCTGGAATCATTCGACCTGAAAGCGATGGGCGCCAATTCCGCCGACCTGGTACACGTGGTGGCCGAGGCGATGAAGCTCGCGTTTGCGGACCGCGCGTATTGGCTTGGCGATCCGGATTTCGCTCCGGTGCCGCGCGGTCTGGTGTCGAAAGGGTACGCGGCGAAGCTCACGAAACGCATCCGGATGGATCGGGTAACTCCAGTTGCCAGCCATGACACTCCGGAACAAGCCCAGGAGAGTATTTTCGGCAAGCACACAACTCACTTTTCATCCGCCGACTCGGACGGTAACTGGGTTGCCTGTACCGCAACCATCAACACCACCTTCGGTTCCAAAGTGATCATCCCGGGCACAGGTGTTGTATTGAACAACCAAATGGACGATTTTTCGGCGCAGCCCGGCGCGACAAATTACTTTGGATTGGTCGGCGCCGAAGCCAATGCGGTGGGTCCGCGCAAACGCCCGCTCTCGAGCATGAGTCCCACGATTGTGCTGAAACATGGACAGCCCATCTTCTCGGTTGGCGCTGCAGGAGGGCCGACAATCATCAGCCAGACATTGCTGGCAATCATTTATACGATCGACTTCGGAATGGACGTGGAATCGGCTTTGGCCCAACCGCGCTTTCATCATCAATGGAAGCCCGACGAACTCAAGATCGAACGCAAGATTGGCAACGCAGTCCTCCGCGATCTCGAACGTCGTGGCCACAAGTTAGCTGAGATCGATTCACTTGGAGCGGCGCAAGCAGTGGGGAAAAACGTCGGTGCGAAAGGCTTCGCCGGGGCGTCGGATCCTCGCCTCAATGGCAAAGCGATGGGCTGGTAGCTGGTGAGGCAGCGACGCTGACTAACCAGGTTACTTGCGAGGGCGGAGCAAAAAAATCAAACCACCCAAAATGCCCAAAGCCACGATTGATGGCTCGGGAATGACGCAATTTATCTCGAAGCTGGTGAGGCTTATCAGTGGCGCCGGTGGACCGGGAGCGCTTTCGAGAAAAACTCGCAAAATGTTCGAAGACCCGAAACAGATTCCTGATGCCGAAGCGGCTTCATACGTAGGTCCCGCAGAAGTTGCCCACGCTCGAACTTGAACGAACGCGTGGTTGCTCGCATCAACCGTGTTGATAGTTCGCGCGTCGGCTGTCCAATAGCCAGCGGCCATCCCGGTTCGAAACGGCAGTGGCGCCCCGACTGGTGCCAAGCTGTTCTCAGTAGCACCAGTATAGAGTTACACCATATAAACTGGCCCTTCTGCCTTGATTGTCCCGTCAGGAGTGAGCACGAAAACCGGCGCGTCATAGAGGGGCGTATCTCGCGCGCCGAAGTGGACCTCTCCCTGAGCAAATGCACCGACTGCAACCAGCAAGCTGCTCAGTATCATTGCTGCGCGGTTCGGGGAGAATTGTTTTTGCGTCTGGAACATATTCGACGGATTTGTGTCTCCGCGACGGGGCGTCAAGGGCGGTTCTGAATGGGACTTTTTTGGGGCTTCGTTTTCGTTTGGTCCGATGCACCGCGAAAGCACGCCATTCCAGTTCATTGATCCAAGGTCATTGCCGTCCGGCGAGAACGCTGTAGAAAAGCGAGCCTTCGCCCTCCAGCGTCAAGAGCTCCTGGCGACTTTCCACGTCCCAAAGCTTGATCGCTTCTATTCCATCGATGCCGGTCGCGAGACGCTTGCTGTCCGGCGAGAAAGCAACTGATTTGCTCGAGCGCGGTGAACAGCGTCTTGTCGGTGAGGCGCTGATCGGTCGTGGCCTTGGCAATGCCGAAGTCGATGATCTTGGGCACGGGCTCCCCGTCGTGAAGGGTGACCAGGATGTTCGACGGCTTGATGTCGCGGTGAATGATTCCCTTTTGGTGCGCGTGCTGGATCGCGTGGCAGACCTGAGTGAAGAGGTCGAGTCGCTCGCGGGTGGGCAGATTGCTCTGGTCGCAATATTCCGTGATGCGTATGCCGCGCACCAGTTCCATAACGAAATACGGACGTCTGGCGTCCGTCGCGCCGGCGTCGAAGACTTTGGCGATGTTGGGATGGTCCATCAATGCCAGCGTCTGGCGTTCGGCTTCGAAGCGGGCGATCACGCTGTTGGTGTCCATGCCCAGCTTGATGACTTTGAGGGCGACGTGGCGGCGGACCGGTTCATCCTGTTCGGCCAGATAGACAACCCCGCAACCGCCCTCGCCGATTTTCTGGAGCAGTTTGTAGCGGCCGATGCGCTCGCCGGCCTGTTCAGTTGTCGAGGCGATCACTGTGGCAGCACCGGGTTCCTCGGCAGCGCTTATTGCCTGCCGGTGGGTTGAAGAGTGTGGCCCGCAGCTTCATGTGCAATTTTTTGCGCGGCCAGTTTGCGCAACTCCTCGTAGACGAGTGGAAGGAGCTGATCGGCGGCCTTTGGCTCGCCTTACTCAATGGCTTCGAGAATGCGCGTCACGTCGCTCACAAAACAAAACTACGTGACTAATCCTGAATGTTGAATCCTAAAATGGCACCGACATCACGCCGAGTCATCTTCATGCTTGATCTACGATTTCACCTCACTACTCTGCACCGTCAACTCTCTAATGATATGAAGCGATATTGCTTTTTGCTGGTAGGTTTTCTGGCGTGGTTGCTTCCGGCGGCAGAATCTGAGCCCGCTGCCGCGCCAACGGTTGACCGGGTCGGTTTCCCGAAGGGTTACCAGGAAAAATACCAGGTGCTCCGCACGGTCAACAAGAAGGAGGAGCAAAAGGTGGTTACCGTGTATGGCAATGCCCTGGCCGCGTCGATCACGAACTCCGCTCAGTTGCCTTATCCGAATGGTTCCGTCATCGTGATGGAGACGGCAGGTGGCCTCAAGGATGCGCAAGGCAAGCCGCTACTCGACGGCCAGGGAAACTTCCGCAAAGATCAAGTCCTGGGGCTTCATGTCATGCGGCGTGAGAAAGATTTCGGCGAAGCTTATGGCAAGAACCGCACCGGCGATTGGGAATATGTGGAATACCGGGCCGACGGAAGTTACATAACACCACCCCAAAATTCAGCCTCGTGCGCCGAGTGTCACGTCAAGGCAGGCCGTGAAAGGGACTTCGTTTACAAAGGCAGGTTTCCCGCCGAAGGAAAAAAATAGAGATGTAACCAGCACAGGCTCGAAATCCAGTTCATCCTGAATTCTGAAATCGGTAGGGATGCCGCGCTGCGGCGTCCCCGCGCCCAAGCGGCGGAACGAGTGTCGGCATACGCCAGATGCTCGCACAATTTCTTCCACCCGCTCTGCGCGGGCGGGGACAGCGCAGCGCGCTGTCCCTACCGGGTTTGGCGCATTTATAATTTCGGTGCTCGATTCATAACACCAACCAGTTGAGGATTGCCTTCTGCACATGCAACCGGTTTTCTGCCTGGCTAAAAATAGTTTCCGCGTTGGCCTCGAATGTAGCTTCGTCTATCTCTTTCCCGCGATAGGCAGGGAGACAGTGCATGACCAGCGCGCCGGGCTTGGCGAGCTTAACCAGATTCTGATTGATCTGATACCCGCTCAGTTTTTGAATCCGTTCAGCGGATTCCGCCTCTTTGCCCATTGACACCCACACATCGGTGTAGAGCAGGTCGGCGCCCGCCGCTGCTTTTTCGAGATCCTCGGTGCAAAATACTTTGCCGCCGGCGCGCTCGAGGATATTGCGGGATGGTTGAAAGTCCATTGGCGCGGCGATGCGAAGTTCGAAATCAAGTTTGGCTGCGGCAAAAATCCAGGAGAGCGGGACATTGCACGCCCCATCGCCGACGAAGGTCACTATCTTTCCCCGAATCGGGCCGCGCCGTTCCTGAAAGGTGAAGATGTCACTCAGAATCTGGCACGGATGCTCGTCGTCCGTCAGAGCGTTTACGGTGGGAATGCCGGAGTACTCGGCGAATTCCTCGACATCCCTTTGGGCGAAGGTGCGAATAACCGCGCCGTGCACGACCCGGCCAAGCACGCGCGCGGTGTCTTTGACCGGTTCGCCGCGGCCAAGTTGAATGTCACTGGCGTTCAGGAACATTCCCTGACCGCCCAGTTCGCTGATGCCCACTTTGAAAGACACTCGCGTGCGCGTGGACGATTTGGAAAACAGCAGCGCCCAGGTTTGTCCGGTCAACGGCAATTTGGAGTGACGACCACGTTCCCGCTTAAAAACCACCGCATCTGCCAGGATTTGTTCAATGTCGGCGCGTGGCAACTTTTCGAGGCTCAATAGATGTTTCATGGTTCAATCCATAGCCAGGGTCCTTCCGGTTTGATAACTTTCAATGTGTTACAACGCGAGTTGAGCGACGGTTGCCTCGATGAGCTTCAGCCCTTCGTCGGCCTCGGTGCGCCCCAAGTTCAGCGGCGGCAACAAGCGGGTTACGAACTGGCCCGAGGGAATTGTAATTACGCCGGCGGCGTGCAACCGGTTCACGAAACAGATCGCCGGCGTCTTTTCCTGATTGGCAAATGCCCGAATGTTCGGCTCCAGTTCAATCCCGATCATCAGGCCCAGGCCACGAACGGACTTAATAACGCCCGGATACCGTTGCGCGAGCTTCAACAGCTCCGTTCTCAGATAATCCCCGACGTTGCGGGCGTTCTGGGAGAGTTGTTCGCGATCGATGACCTCCAGAATCTTGAGTGCGACCGCGCAGCCAAGCGGCGTCCCACCAAACGTGGTGGCGTGCGTTCCCGCGCCCAGAAGATCCGCGAAAGGCTCACGCACCCAAAAAGCGCCGATCGGAAATCCACCGCCCAGGGACTTGGCCATCGATATTCCATCGGGGATAAACTGCTCGCCGCCGGGCACGGCTTCCAGGATTCGCTGATAACTCTGAAAGCGGCCAGAGCGAAAGTGCCCGCATTGGACGCTATCGATCAACAACAGCAGTTTCTTCTCATCGCACAGCCGCCGCAAGCCGAGCAAGTATTCCGGTGTTGCCGGTGTAATGCCGCCTTCGCCTTGAATTCCCTCGATCAGGATTGCCGCAGTGGCCGGCGAAATCGCCGCCCGCATGGCTTCGAGGTCATTGTAGGGAACGTGCCGGAAGCCGGGCACCATCGGCTCGAATCCCTTTTTGACTTTCTCCTGGCCAGTGGCGGCGATGCCAGCGAGCGTTCGCCCATGAAAGGAATTGAGCGTGGTGATGATTTCGAATCGGCCTTCGTCGTGGCCGAACTTTCGCGCCAGCTTGAACAAGCCTTCGTTGGCCTCCGCGCCGCTGTTGCAGAAAAAACATTTTCCCGGCCCGATCAGATTCACCAGCGACTGCGCCAGGCGGCCTTGGGGCTCGTGAAAATACAGGTTGGAGACATGGACAAGGCGGCGCGATTGTTCCACCAGCGCTTCGGTAATCTCAGGGTTGGCATGGCCAAGGCAGCAGACAGCGATGCCCGCGCCCAGATCAAGGTAGCGCTTGCCGGTGATATCCCAGAGATAACTGCCTGCCCCATGACTGAACACGAGGTCGAAACGCGAGTAGCACGGCACCACATTCTTCTGAAATAAAGCCTGAACGGTTGCCACATCGTTGCGCACGATAGGCGGCGGAGGAATGATTTCTTTCATGTTCAAAAAGGCAGCTTCCCGCATCACTGACGCGTGGCCAACACCAGAGGCGACACCGACGGGACCTCGAACAATCTCGGATTCACAAACCCGGCCTCGCGCAGGCATTCGCTGATTTCGGCGAAGGTAAAAATATCGCCAGCCTCGGTGTGTACGAGCATGTTCACCGCAAAAATAAGCGCGGGCGGTGGACCGGTGCGATCGTTAGCGGCGAGGAATTCCATAATCGCAACGGTACCTCCCGGGGCAAGCGCAGCAAAAGCCTTTTGCAGGAGGGCGCGGCTGCCCTCACGGCCTTCGCTGTGCAGAATGTGCCCGAATGTCGCCACCTGGTGTCCCGTGCCCCAATCTACTTTCTTGAAATCAGCGGGCACGCCCGTCAAGCGATCCGCGACCCCGCATCGCGGGGCCACGCGTTCCGTGACCGTCAGCACGCGCGGCCAGTCCACTGCATGCACACGCACGACCCACGCGAATTGCATCAGTCGATCGGGTGAGAGTGCATTGGATGTCTTCATAGACTATTGGTTCCACGCGGAGCGCCTCACAAGACTACCTCCGTGCCGAGGCCGGCGTCTGTGAAAATCTCGAGCAACACAGCGTGGTTCACTCGGCCATCAACAAGTGAAACCTTGTCCACTCCAGCTTTGATTGCGGCCACGGCGCTGTCCACTTTTGGGATCATTCCTTTGTCCACGACACCGGCCTTCTTTAGACCATCCACTTCGCTGGTTTGCAAGTGCGCGATGAGGGTCGAGGGATCTTTTGGGTCGCGCATAAGTCCCGGCACGTCGCTCATGAAGACGAGTCGTTTGGCCTTGAGGGCGATGGCAACCTGCGCCGCGGCCACATCGGCATTACAATTGTAAACCCTGCCATCTTCGCCGAGCGCGGTCGGGCTGATGACCGGCATGATGCCTTGACCGATGCATTCCAGCAACGGCGCAGTGTTCACCTTTACGACCTGGCCGACGAATCCGATGTCAATCTTCTCGCCTGCCGGGGGAGTCACCCAAAGTTTGCGGCAGGTAAAAATGTCCGTGCCGGCAAACCCTTTCGCCGCGCCGCCAAAGGAATTGATGGCGGCGACGATCTCGGGATTAATCTCGCGTGAGAGTACCTGGTCCACGACCTCCACGGTTTCGTCGTCCGTCACCCGTTGACCCTGAATGAAGCGGGCCTGCAGACCGGCCTTCTCCATCGCGCGGGTGATGGCTTTGCCGCCGCCGTGGACGACGACGGGGTTGATCTCAACGGCCTCGAGAAACACGATGTCTCGGGCCACGCTGCTGCGGACGTTGAAGTCGGGAGAGTCCATGAAACTGCCGCCGTATTTGATGACGAAGGTTGCGCCGCTGAATTTTTGGATGTACGGCAACGCTTCCAGCAGCGTCGCAGCTTTGGATATGAGGTCATGCATAGGTATGTCAGCCTCCCAGCGACGCCGGATCGCTGACATCGCCCTTGTTGAAGTCCACGTACTCTTCGGTCAGGTCGGCGGCGTACAGAAGCGCGTCGGCATCGCCGAGGTTCAGGTTGATGTGCAAGTCAAATTCCTCCGCCGCGACGGCAGCGCAAAGTTCCGCGAAACTCGCCTTTGTCGGCTGGCCGCGCTTGAGTGAATAGAGAATCTTGCGACTGCCCGGCGTGCTGTAACCGATGTCCACTTTCTCCTCCACGACTGTCGCGGGGCTGTAACCGAGAGCGTCGATGATGCGGCCCCAGTTGGGATCGCCCCCGAACCAACTGGTTTTTACGAGCGCGCTGTTGGCTACGGCGCGAGCCGCGGCGTCGGCATCAGTGAACGTCTTCGCCCCATTCACACGGAGGGTGACGAAGCGGGAGACGCCTTCGCCATCACGAACGATCATTTTGGCCAGTTCGAGGCAAACGTGATTCAGGGCGGATTGGAAAATCGCGAATCCAGAATTGCGACTTCCTAATTTCCGATTCTCGGCCAACCCATTCGCCAGGACGAGGACAGTGTCGTTGGTGCTCATGTCGCCATCGATGGTGATTCGGTTGAAACTATTGGCGACGGCGTCTTGCAAAGCGGCTTGGAGAGCCTTCGCTTCGATCTCGGCATCGGTGGTGATGAAACAGAGCATGGTGGCGTGAAGACCTTGCGGCCGGGCGGCCGGGCGCGCGCCGGTGGCGCTCATGCCTGGCTGGATCATTCCGGCGCCTTTGCAAATACCGCCGATGCGAACTGTCTTACTGCCGAGCTTGAACTCGACCGCGATTTGCTTCGGTTGCGTGTCGCTGGTCATGATGGCCTCCACCGTGTGATCGGCATGCTCGGGGGCGTTGTCGAGCCGGGCGATGGCGCTGAGGATTCCGGCGCGAACGTTTTCCATCGGCATCTTCACACCGATACGTCCGGTAGAGCCGACGAGAACGTGCTCGACCGGCATGTGAAGTTCCTTGGCGACCAGCGCGGTCATGTCCAGGGCGTCTCTCATGCCTCGCTTGCCGGTACAGGCGTTGGCATTACCCGAGTTGACGACAATGGCCTGGGCAGTGCCCTTAGCCACTCGTGGGATGCAGACCTTCACCGGCGCGGCGCAGACCTGATTAGTCGTGAACATTCCAGCGACGGTTGCGGGGACTTCGGATACGATGAGCGCGAGGTCACGCTTTTTACCTTTGTTCGAACCTTTGCCAGTGCCGAGGCGTTTGATGTCGCAAAATATACCCGAAGCAAGGAAGCCCTTCGGGGCCACGATGGACGCCGGAATTTCTTTGAACAATCTCTTCATGCTTGTGTGTTCAGCCATCAGACGGAGAGCACCGAGAAACTCTTTATTTGAAGTCCTCTCTGTATCTTCAGCCCTTCAATGGTGAAAGTCTGCACATCTCAACTCAGGCCCATCGTTTCCGTGAACCCGCACAGAATGTTCATGCTTTGTACCGCTTGACCGCTGGCGCCCTTGATGATGTTGTCTTCGGCGCTCATAACGATGAGCCGGCCAGTGCGCGGATCGAGCCGCCAGGCAATCTCCACGACGTTCGTGCCAATTACGTTCTTAGTGTCGGGCAGCGCAGGACCGTCCAGCAGTCGGACGAACGGTTCTTCGCCATAGGCCGATTGGTAACATGCCGCGATTTCCTCGCCCAGGGCGGCGGCCCCCGCCGCGTCGCTGAAGTGCGCCGTCGGCGCCAGGTAAAGCGTCGTAAGAATTCCTCGGTTCACGGGGATCAAGTGCGGCGTAAACTGGATCGTGACCTTCACGCCGGCGGCCCGAGAGAGTTGCTCCTCAATTTCCGAGAGATGCCGATGCTTTGGCACGCTGTACGGCCGGACGCTTTCGTTGCACTCGCAGAACAGATAGTCGAGTTCGGCCTTGCGTCCCGCGCCGCTGACGCCGCTGAGCGAATCGGCGATGATCGAGTGCGAATGAATCAAGCCCGCACGCACCAATGGCAGCGTGGGAAGCAGAATGCTCGTGGGATAGCAACCGGGCGAGGCAATGAGCGAGGCGTCCTTGATCTCCTTCCGGTAAACTTCCGGCAAACCATAGACTGATTTCGCGAGCAGTTCGGGAGCAGGATGGTCGTGACCGTAGAATTCTTTGTAAACAGCGGCGTTTTTCAGGCGAAAATCGGCGCTCAAATCAATGACGCGGCAGCCGAGGTTCAACAGGGGAATGGTGAACTCCGCCGCGACACCATGGGGCAATGCCAGAAAGACGACATCAGCCTGCTTCGCCAACAGTTCAG
>JBDTOW010000065.1:0-10403 GCA_039933075.1 Verrucomicrobiota bacterium
CGCGGACACCAGTCCTGGTCGTGGATTTCAAAGAGGTGAAGTCGCCTCATACGTTGCATACGCCAACAACCAGTGCGCCAACGAGCAAAGGATTGTAATGAGTGCTTTCATGCCGCGAAGCTTGATTACGGACCAGGTTTAATCCCGCCGCTATGGCCGGCGCAGACGGTAGAACTGGAATCATAGAGGAAGCCCCGGCCTTCGCGAATGAAAGTGGGTGTCGGATCGAAGCTTCCCACCGGGATCTCACGCAGGACTTTGTCGCTGGCCCGGGCCTTCGTTCGGCTCAGTGGCAGACATTTGGAAACCTTGCAATCAACGCCCATACAGATTCGCACCCAGGCATGTCCGCACCGGCCGCTTCATAGTGAACGCGGTTCTACCGGGAATTCCAAGCGCCGACTGATACTTGTCCTTCCGGTCTTTCCGGTCCCGATCACAAATTGAGTTGAATTGCTTTGCTCTCCCCCCATAAATGAGCGCTTTCGCGCCCGGGTGGGGCGCGGGCCGGAAAGCCAGTGGTACGACATGAAAGAAACAATTTGGTTTCAACCCAAATTATTCGAAACGCTTAGAAGCTATTCGACGCAAGATTTTCTGGCCGATCTGACGGCGGGAATTACGGTTGGCATCGTGGCGCTTCCGCTGGCGATGGCGTTTGGGATTGCCAGCGGGGTCGACCCGCAAGCGGGCATTTACACGGCAATTATCGCCGGTTTCCTGATTTCTGCGCTAGGCGGATCGCGAGTTCAAATCGGCGGGCCGACAGGCGCATTCGTCGCGATTGTTTTTGGCGTCATTGCCCAGTACGGGCTCAACAATCTCATCATCTGCACGATCATGGCGGGGTTCATGTTGCTTGTGATGGGAGTGGTGCAGATGGGATCGATGATAAAATATATTCCCTATCCGGTCACCACAGGATTCACCAGCGGAATTGCCGTGCTGATCTTCAGCACTCAAATGAAGGATTTTCTGGGACTGAAAGTCGACAAACTGCCAGTCGATTTTGTGGAAAAGATCCGGGTCCTGGGCGAGCACCTCGCCACCCTGCACCTGCCGACTCTGGGACTCGCGCTGGCGTCATTGATCCTAATTTTCCTTTGGCCGAAGAGATTTGCGCGCCGGGTTCCGGGCTCGATCGTCGCCATGCTGGCGGGGACCCTCGCGGTTGTATTCCTGCATCTTCCCGTCGAGACGATCGGAAGTCGATTCGGTGGCATCCCGCAAAGTCTACCGGGCTGGAATATCCCGACTATTTCCTGGGAGAACCTTCAGCATTTGTTCCGACCCGCATTTACCATCGCGCTGCTCGCGGCAATCGAGTCACTGCTCAGCGCGGTGGTGGCTGACGGCATGATTGACGATCGTCACGATTCCAACCAGGAATTGATGGCGCAAGGGATCGCGAATATTTGCAGCGGGCTGTTTGGGGGCATCCCGGCCACCGGCGCGATTGCGCGGACGGCGACCAATGTGAAATGCGGAGCGCGAACTCCTGTGGCGGGGATGATCCACGCGGTGACGCTTCTGTTAATCATCCTGATCGCGGCTCCGCTCGCGAAGTTCATTCCCTTGGCCACCTTGAGCGCGGTGCTCGTCTTTGTTGCCTACAACATGGGCGAATGGCACCAGTTCACGCGGTTGACGAGATGGCCCAAAAGCGACGCCGCCGTTTTTCTGGCGGCCTTCGGTTTGACGGTGCTGATCGATCTGACGGTCGCCGTGGAAGTGGGAATGGTCCTGGCCGCCGTGCTCTTTATCAAGCGCATCTCGGAAACCACCCAAATCACCGCGGTCGATGAAAGCACGGAGACGGAAGGTTCGCATCATTCACTCATTGGAAAGAAGGTGCCAGAGGGTGTGCTGATATTTCGAGTTTTTGGGGCTTTCTTTTTTGGTGCCGCGGACAAATTAGAAACGGCGCTGAAACGGAGCAAACAGGAGCCCAAAATACTCATCCTGCGCATGCGCAAAGTGCTGGCGATGGATGCGACCGGCCTCAACGCCCTGGAAGATCTCTATGAGAAACTTCGCGGGAAAAACCAATATCTTCTTTTGAGCGGTCCGCATGCCCAACCGTTATTCACGATGGACAAATCCGGCTTCCTCGATCGTCTCGGGCGTGAAAATGTGTGCGCCGACATCGAACTCGCGTTGGAGCGGGCTCGTGCGCTTCTCCATCAGGGGTAATGCGCGTCGACTTCCGGTGACCCAGACTTCACAATTCCACCCCAAAGTTCTCAGAGACGCGAAAATTATTCCGGCGGCTTAATCAACGGGCAGCGCACGCGATGGTCCGGATACTGGTCGTAGCGCGCCTTGCTCCAGCGCAGGCGTTCGACGTGACTGTCCGTGTAGATATAATTTGCGCCCTTGCCGTGTCGGCTGTAACGAATCCAGCCTTGGTCGCCGTGGTTGCCGCGGCCCCATTTCACCAGCGCGGATTCGCCGACCCACGTATCGTAATCGTCTTGAATGACGCTGCCGTATTCGGTGTTGTCCGGCGCGTTCAACGCCTCTGAGTTTCGTTCCGAAAACATGATGACATTTGGATTCGGCAGCGCATTGACGGCGGCGTCAGTGGCGAATCCGTACAGGGTGCTCTCCAACGCGTATCGGGCCGACTTGTGCGTAAAGATCGAGTTCAGCAGATAGCTTTCAATGGTCCAGTGTTCGCGCTGAACAATGGCGAGTTCCGAATCGGGCGGGGGCGTCTGGCTGATGCTGGTGGTGCCGCCGTTGTAGCCGAGGAGATCGGTCGCCAGGAATCGCGACCGTGGCGTGCGGTCAGACGGGCAGAAGGCAACTTGACGGTTCTTCAGGTAGGGCTGGAAAAAGATAACCCACGGCTTTTCGGCCTGGCTATTGCCCCCGCCACCACCGGCGACTCCACTGATAGTCGATGGGAGCGTGTCGACCTGCGTGCCGTCGTCGAGCACCCAACCTTCGTGGTGATGGAACAACTCGCCGCCGTAATCATCCATATAGAGATGGGCCGCCAGCCCGACTTGTCGCAAGTTGGAGAAACAGGCAGCCTGTCGTCCTTTCTCCTTGGCGCCGCTTAAAGCCGGAAGGAGCAGGGCCGTCAGGATCGCGAGAATGGTGATGACAACCAGGAGCTCAATGAGTGTGAAACCCCGAGATGGAATTCTGTTCGTCCGGTCGTCGACCACAATAGTGGTGGCCGAGAAAGTGTTCTGTTTGCGTTCGGTCATATAACACGTGTGCCCGTCGTTCAGGTCTGGCAACGAGTAATACGACGCAGTCGAACATTCGGATGCCTCCGGAATGAACATAAAGTCCTCCGGAGTCAGCTCTCGACGGCGCTCCGTATCTCGCCCGATTTGAGTTTGGTTTTTATCTTCTGGCCAACACGCACTTCGTTGGCCCCGCGGATGACTTTCCCTGTCACCGTGTCCGTCGTAATGGAATACCCGCGCGCGAGCACCTGTTCCGGCGAGAGCAGCCGGAGACGAGTTTCCAGCGTGGCTAAACGGTCTTGCTGCGAGCGCCATTGCTGCTGGAACAACTCGCGCAGCCGGCAATTGGCACGGGCCAGCGCTTCGCGCCGCTGCAAGAGCATGCGCGCCGGCCGCAATCGAACAAGCCGCTGATGCGTGTTTTCCCACGCCGCCCAACAATTGCGCCAGCGCTGCCTCACGCCGCGCACGAGACTCGCTTGCAGGTCGTCGAGCTGTTGCAGACGCTCGTTGAGACGGCGTCGAGGATGCACCCGCCGGACACGATCCGTCAGGCGGGTCAATGCCTCCTGTTCGCTCTCCAATCGTTTGAGGACCCGTTGCCGCAGCCAGCCGGGGGCGTCGGCAATAAATTGGCGGCTGGCGAATACGCCTTCGGTGATGACTTCCGCCGCGGCGCTGGGCGTCGCGGCCCGCACGTCGGCGACAAAATCGCTGATGGTGAAGTCGATCTCGTGCCCGACCGCTGAGACAATCGGCAACGCCGATTCGTAGATTGCGCGCGCGACGACCTCTTCGTTAAAGGCCCAAAGGTCTTCGAGGCTGCCACCGCCTCGCGTCACGAGGATTAAGTCCAGTTTCGGCAGGCCGCGCGGACCCGGCGGCTCTGCGGCCGGCGCCTGACCCGGACGCCCTGCAGCCCATTCATTGAGGAGACGAATCGCAGCCGCGATTTCCTCGGCCGCTCCGTTTCCTTGCACCCGGCAGGGAGCCAGGACGATCTCGAGCGCTGCGTTGCGCCGCTCGACCACGTGAAGCACATCGCGAAGAGCCGCGCCTGTTGGTGACGTAACCAGGCCGATGCTCTGCGGGTAACGAGGCAGCGGGCGTTTCCTCTCCGGTTCAAACAACCCTTCCGCTTTAAGTTTTTGTTTGAGTTTCTCGAAGGCCAGTTGCAACGCGCCGGTGCCCTGAAGTTCAACGGCACGGACAACGAGTTGATATTGCCCCCGCGTTTCGTAAACCGTGAGATCGCCTTGCAGAATGACTTTGCGTCCGTCCTCGAGCAGCGACCTGCTCTCTACCGTTTCACCGCGAAAAAGAACACAGCTCAACTGCGCTTCGGCATCTTTGAGCACGAAATAGAAGTGGCCCGAACTCTGCACGCGCAGGTTCGTAATCTCACCGGTGACCCACACTTGCCCGACCTGCTTTTCGAGCAGGCGTTTGACCTGCAAAGTCAGCTCGCGCACCGAAAGGATACGCCGCGTTGCTTCCGTCGGGAAGAGTTCACCGAAATCCCATTGGGTTTTCACGTTCCTGGGCATGATGTTTCCTGAACCTGGTAAAATTTAGGTCTCCGGTGCTGGCAGCGGTTCGGAGATGCGCGCGATGTTCAAGGCGCGACCCGTGTCGGCATCGATCTCCACCAGCGCGCCTTGGAGGAAGACGCGTTTCCGGGCAACTTCGAAGCGCTGGGGTTGATTCGTCAGAAAACGCCTCACCACCGGTTCAATCTCGCGGCCGAGCACGCTTTCATGCGCTCCGGTAAAACCGGCGTCGCAAAGAAAGGCGGTGCCACCGGGAAAAATTTGTTCGTCGGCCGTTTGAACATGGGTGTGTGTCCCGATCACGGCGCTGACCTTTCCATCCAGCATGCGGGCGATAGCTATCTTTTCGGAAGTGGCTTCAGCGTGCATATCCACAAAAATAATCCGCGTGAACGCCCGCAGACGTTCCACCTCCGCCCGGGCCGTCCAGAATGGATTTTCCAGATCCTGCATAAAGGCGCGCCCCTGGAGATTCATCACCGCAACGGGGGCCAGGCTGTCCGATTGAACGATCGTGCTGCCCTGGCCGGGCGTCTCGGGGGGATAGTTCAGCGGACGGAGGAATCGCCGTTCATTTTGCAGCAGTCCGATAACGTCTTTTTGATCCCACAAATGATCGCCGCTGGTAATGATGTCCACGCCGGCTGCATAAATCTCCGCCGCAGTATTGGGAGTAATGCCGGAGCCGCCGGCAGAGTTCTCGCCGTTGGCAACCACCAGGTTGACTTGATGTTCAACCCGCAGTTTCGGGACGAGCAGTTTGACGGCCCGGCGTCCGGGCTCGCCAACGATGTCCCCGATAAAAAGAATTTTCACTGGCGAAACAGTAATTGCCGGCCTCGTTCTGACAAGGAAAAGCAAATTGTATTCACCCTCGCCCAGGAGACAGGCGAGACGCTTGTCCTACGTTTTTCTTGTTTCGTGCGCTGCGAGGAAGTAATGGGACGAAATGGAAGTCATCCCTCCCCGGGACGAAGATCGCTCCACGGTTGACAGACCACTAAAATAAAACAAGATGTCAGGACTGGCGTTTTCCGGGCATGTTCGCTCGGACGAACGGATCGAACAAACACCAGAACTATTGTTAAGGAGCCTAAAAGACGACGCCATTCCGGCACAAAAAACCGTCAACTGGAAAAAACCTATGAGCGTGATGAGCGAATTCAAGGCATTCGTATTGCGAGGTAATGTGATTGATCTCGCAGTCGGGGTGATTATTGGCGCGGCTTTCGGGAAAATCGTAAGCTCGATGGTGGACAATCTTCTCAACCCGGTGCTTGGCCTGTTCCTTGGCAAAGTGGACATGAAAGGGCTTTATTTGGCGCTGGACGGGAAGGCCTACTCGACGCTGGAAGAGGCTGAGAAGGTCAAAGCGCCGTTGCTGAAGTACGGCCTCTTCCTGCAAAACATCCTGGACTTTGTGATCATGGCTTTTGTCATCTTTCTTTTAATCCGCCTTGTCAACAAACTGTTTCTCAAACCCGCGCCGGCGGCACCGGTTCCTCCTCCCGAGCCGAGCAAAGAGGAAAAACTGCTCGCGGAAATTCGCGATATTCTCAAAAGCGCGCAAATAACTCCTCCCGACACAAGGACATCGATAGTTGGGATCCGGAACACTGGCCCTTGAAGGTCTATCAAACCAACTATTCACTCAGTGAAATTACCTTTCCGCTTTTTGTTGATCGCCGTGCTGGGTCTTGTCTGCATCTGCGGCTGTCGGAGCAGCTACTATGCAGCCTGGGAAAAGTTCGGGGTCTATAAACGGGATCTGCTGAAGAAAAAGGTGGTTGCCGCGCGCGACGGAGAGAAGGCGGCCAGCGAGCAGTTCAAGGACGCGCTGACGCGGCTCAAGGAACTTTATAACTTCGACGGTGGCAAACTCGAACAAACCTACTCTGCGTTGCAGAAGGATTACGATCGCTCGGTCATTAAGGCGGAAGAAGTGAGAAAGCGAATCAAGGAAATGGAAACGGTCGCCAGCGATTTGTTTGCCGAATGGGACGCCGAGCTAAAGGAAATCTCGACGCCCGCGTTGCGGGCCAGCAGCCGGAGAACTCTGCAGGAAACGCGCGACCGTTACGAATCGATCCGCAATGCCCTGAAGAAAGCCGAACAAAACATGGCGCCGGTCCTGGTGCAGTTCCGCGATCATGTGCTTTACCTGAAACACAACCTGAACGCACAGGCCATTGTCTCGCTCAAGGGCGAAGCCGCGAACATTCAGGCTGAGATCTCACGGTTGATTGGCGAGATGAACAATTCAATCGCCCGGGCGGAGGAGTTTATTAAAGCGCTTAATTAAATTGGGCGCTTGGACAGCCCATTATAAAATTTATTCTGGTAGTAACCGTATTCATGCGCGCTCAAAAGTTTTTTCTTGCCACTGCCTTGGTGGCGAACCTTGTCGCTGGTGCAAAGGCGGATTTCCTGCCCGGTGTCCGGCGTGTCGTGTTCCTCGGCGACAGCATCACCTATAGCGGGCAATACATCGAATATCTCGAGGCGTACACCGTGAGCCGATTTCCCGAGCGCCGCATCGAGTTTCTCAATCTCGGTCTGCCGAGCGAGACGGTCTCGGGCCTTTCGGAGCCAGGCCATGCGGGCGGACAATTCCCGCGACCCGGCTTGCATGAGCGGCTTGCGCGCGTGCTGGCCCAGACCAAACCCGATCTTGTCGTCGCGTGCTATGGAATGAACGATGGGATTTATTATCCGTTCGGCGAAGAGCGCTTCCAGAAATTCCAGGATGGCATCCGCCGTTTGCGCGAGCAGGCGGCTTCGGCTGGCGCCAAAGTCTTGCACATCACGCCGCCGCCGTTCGACCCGCTGCCGCTCAAAGGAAGAACGCTGCCCGCTGGTCGCGATGAATACCGCCAGCCTTATGACGGCTACAACGAAGTGCTCGACCGTTATTCCGAGTGGCTGGTCGCCCAGCGCGCGAATGGCTGGGACGTCGTGGACGCGCACGGCCCGATGAACCGTTATCTTGCCGAAAGCCGCAAACAGGACCCTGGCTATTGTCTGGCCGGCGATGGCGTGCACATTGACGCGACCGGCCACTGGCTTATCGCGCGTGAACTTCTCCTGCACCTCGGCGCCCCGGCGGAATTCGCCTTGATGACGGACGCCAGTGCGATGCTCTCGACGGACCCGCGCGGCGCGGAATTGCTTCGCCTGATTCAGCAACGTCAACGGCTGTTGAAGGACGCATGGCTCACAGCCGTTGGGCACCAGCGCCCAGGCATGAACAAAGGCATTCCGCTCGCCGAAGCGGAGAATCAGGCCGTTGAACTCGACGGTAAGATCCGTGCTTTGGCAGTGCCGTTCCCGGGCGTGAGAAGCTCATGGAATGGATTCGACCGGTACGACTTTGAGGTTGATGGCAAACCGGTGCTTGTCGTCGTGCCGCGTCAGGCGGCCCCGGGCAAGCCCTGGGTTTGGCATGGAGAGTTTTTCGGGCACAAACCCGCGCCGGATATCGCCCTCCTCGGGAAAGGCTTTCACGTGGTTTACATGAACGTTCCGGACATGCTCGGTTGTCCCGAGGCGGTAGCGCACTGGAACGTGTTCTACAAACAACTGACGGGAAACCACGGCTTTGCGAAGAAGGCCGCACTGGTCGGGTTGAGCCGGGGCGGCCTGTATTGCTACAACTGGGCCGCCGCCAATCCGGACGAGGTCGCCTGCATCTACGCTGACGCGCCGGTGTGCGATTTCAAGAGCTGGCCCGGCGGCAAGGGTAAAGGCAAAGGCAGTCCGCGCGACTGGCAGTTGGTAATGGATCGGTACCACTTCAAATCAGAAGCTGAAGCGCTCGCGTACGACAAGAATCCCATCGACAACCTCGCGCCGCTCGCGGCGGCGGAGGTGCCGCTCCTGCACATTTACGGGGATGCCGACGACGTGGTGCCGTGGGACGAAAACACCGGCATCATCGCGGAGCGTTATCGCAAACTGGGTGGCGACATCACGCTCATTGCCAAGCCAGGCGTCGGCCACCATCCGCACGGTCTCGATGATTCCACGCCGATCGTGAAGTTCATTTTGAAGCACGCCACCAGCGAAAGGTGAAGAGGCATTTCGAACGTGACGACGTTTCTGGCGCAAGAAGAAACGACGCAGAGCCGAGAGTTGTCGCCTTTGAAAGTTGGTGTACCTCGCGAAGCATCCTACATATCTCATTACTTTAGTGCGGAACCATTCGCGGGTTCGCCGCCCTGGCCGATCTCAACGGTGATGATGGGCAGCCAATCCAGCAGGTTCGTCGAGCCTTCGAGCCGCCAGCTTGGGCCTGTGTCGGTCGTCAGCCGTACACGCATTCGGCCATCAGCGAGACGCACGGGATTTGCAGCAGCGCAATTGGTTCAGTTTCCAAGTAGAGGCTCAAGAGACTGTCCCACTCAAAACCGCAACTTTCCAAAATTCAACTGGAGTTGAAACGGGCGGTTGGTCACAATAGCGTTGACTGATGGGGGGCGCTGGCGGAGGGTAAAGCGGCAGTGAAATCTGACACGTATGAGAACATTTGACATCAGCGAGCATCAAACGCGGCGTTGTCGCAGTCACCCTTGTGGATTCACATTGATCGAACTCCTCGTGGTCATCGCGATCATCGCCATCCTTGCAAGCATGTTGCTGCCCGCTCTGAGCCGCGCCAAATTGAAGGCGACGGGGGCTTATTGCATCAACAATCAAAAGCAGTTAGCCCTCGCCTGGCTGATGTATTCCTCCGATTCCAACGACCTGCTCGTCAATTTCCTGCAGAATAAGAACAATACAGGCGACACACCATGGCGATACGCAAGCCCGCCGAAACCCCCGCCGACGATGATTCCCGCCGGGACCAGTCCAGAAAAGAGGATCGAATTGACGATCGAGGAAGGCTATCGGCAAGGGGCGCTGTTTAATTATGCTCCGGCTCCGAACATTATCCATTGCCCGGGCGATGTCCGTTTGAAACTGAAGGCCGGCAGAGGTTATACGTACGTCAGTCTCTCCGGCGTGGGATCTTTGAACGGAGAAGTTCCGGAACTTTACAAACAAACCGCCTTGACCAGCCCTAGCAGCCGGTATGTTTGGGTGGAAGAGAACGACCCTCGCGGCGAAAACGTAGGTTCCTGGATCATGAACCAGGGAAATCCAGCCAAGGATTTCGTCGGCGCGCAGTTGGTGGACTCGACTGCCAACTTTCACGGCAACGCCAGCACCTTCAACTACGCCGATGGCCACGCTGAGTCCAAGAAGTGGGTGGATGGTGTGCTGATCAAGTATTCGTCAAGCATGGATCAGAACAAGTTCAGCAATGCTCCCAACGATAAGGGCGCACCGCACGATGTGAAGTGGCTCGCCCAACGTTATCCTTCTAAGCTCAATCCTTGACGGAGCTGGTGCCGGACACGGCAACCGGTTGAAGCCAGCGCTGATGTGGTTTGCGCTGGGTATTCCTCGCATTCGAGGTTTCAGTTCGCGGTCTAATCGATAAGCTGGACGCGATAAAACATTGATTTTCCGGGCTTCGGATCGGTAAGCGCTTTCGTTTCGATATCCAAATTGACGGTCATCCAGGTTCGCCACGTCCGTAGGTCCGCCGAGTTTTCGACTAAGTAACTCCTTCCGCGCGTTCCCCTGAGCATGAATTGAAAGCCATTCT
>JBDTOW010000066.1:0-10399 GCA_039933075.1 Verrucomicrobiota bacterium
ATGAAATGCTTGTGTGAGATTAGAAATCGCACCTTAGGTTCAGTCGGCGCGATGGTTCTTTTACTCGTGGGTTTGCTCCACTCAGGGACCACAATTCTCGCGCAGCCCACCAGCACGAACAGTATCAACTTTCAAGGCTCGTTCACTTGGATCTATTGGCTGCCGCTTCCCCATGGGCGTTACAAGTTGCCGCTTCCCAATGGTCACTACGACCTCACGTTAAAGTTCTACGACGCGCTGAACAGCCCCAATCCCATCGGTGTCACGAACGTCAGCAGCGTAACCGTGACCGGCGGCATTGCCTCCACGCCCATTCCTGTGGACGCCGGGTGGTTCAAGGGCCAGACACGCTATCTGGGGATCAGTGTCAATCGCGACCCGGAGCTCGCGGCGCGTGTGCTTATCACGTCGGCACCTTACGCTTTGAGAGCTAGTTCCGCCGAGTCGTTAGTCGTGCCCGGTTTGGTGCAAGTCGCGGTAGGTGTCGCTAGCAATGGGTTTGTCGGCGTTGGCACTGCGAATCCGGCGGCACCTCTCCATGTCGAAGGAGGTGGTTTCTTCGGCGCTGATGCCGAACCTCTCGCGAAAAATGCTGGAGCCGGAGTCCGAGTTTTCTATCACGCGTCCATCGGCGCCGGGCAAATCTACTCTGTAGACGAGTTTGGCCAGCCGAGAAATCTGATTCTGCAGGGAGACGGCGGTAACGTTGGAAGTGGCACCAATTCTCCGCACGCCGCGCTTCATGTCGCTGGTACCGTTCGCATGAAAGTATGCCAAATCAACGACGGCCAAGACCTCACCGAGGAGTTCGATGTGACTTCCGACACGAGTGGCACCGCGATCATTCCAGGAATGGTGACAGTAATTGACCGCGAGCATGACGGAAAACTGGTCCTTTGCGCTCGCGCTTATGACACCGCCGTTGCGGGAGTCATTTCCGGGGCGAACGGTTTGTCGCCGGGTCTGGTGATGAAGGCGGAAGGCCAACCGCAAGCCGACGACGAGCAACCCTTGGCCATGGCCGGCCGGGTCTGGTGTTGGGTGGATGCTTCTTCCAGCACAGGCGGCGGCCCCGTCAAGCGCGGCGACCGGCTGACCACTTCCGCCCCTTTCGGCCACGCGATGAAAGTGGCCGATGAATCCAAAGCGCCCGGCGCGGTCATCGGCAAAGCCATGACCGAATTGCCGGAGGGAAAAGGCCTACTGATGGTACTCGTCAACTTGCAATAACTCAATCGATACAATTCCCATGAAAAAACTAACACTGTTATCACTCCTTATGGCTTCCATCGCTGGAGCACACGGCGACTTTATCAAAGCCGGAGCGATTTGCGCCGGGGCGGCCACCTTGAGCAACGGCTCGATCGTGAACATCGGGCAACCATTTGTCGGCGTCATGTCGGCAGCGGGCGGTGAGTCAATCAACGTCGGCCTAATCCCTCAGCTGGGTGTAGAGCCTCCAATTCCGCCAAGCATTTCCGGTTCAGCATTTGTCGGTGGTCTGTTTCAGTTGACTATTTCTCCTTCCGAAGCGGGGCGGAGTTACTTTCTGCAAGCGAGCACGAATCTGACGGAGTGGGTCCCGTTGATTAGCAAACTTGGGACTGGTCTCTCGCTGACCCTGGAGGACAACTCGGACGTTACCACGTTTGAGTATCGCTTCTACCGCGTAGGCATCGAGTAAATGGAAGGCGCGGCACGGAGATGGAAGACCAGGTCTGCTGAAATGAATTGTCGTTCGAAGTTGGCTGGGCAAGCATGCCGTCGCAACTGACGACCGCCATCGCTGCCTGGCGGTGCATCGTCAGGCATCTGTTTCTTTTCAGCGTGCTGCCGGCGTCCCGCCGGTAGAAACCGCGCGTGTAAATCCTTTCTCGCACCGATTCAGTGCAAGACTAATCGCAACATAGGCCTCTGCCAGCGGGACGCTGGCAGCACGCTAACTTGGGACCAGTGTCCGTTATGCGTTTGGTGAGATCAATTCTGGTCGCGACTATGGCGTTTGTGCTCGGTGGTTGTGCCCACAAGCCCATGCCACAGTCCGGCGCAGCTCATCATTACCTGTCGGTTTCATTCCCGCGCCTGAAACTCACAGAGTCTGAGTACATTCAGTCAGTCGAGGTGATAGTCCGCTGCGGGCGCATTGTGTCAATCGGGCGTCTGCTCAATGATTGGGATCTGGAAGTCCAGTGGGATAATCCATCATTTTTGAAGTTGAGGACGCAGGCGCGTCACTTCTCGGCGGGGCTGCCGAACGTGAATCAATTGGCTGACTTCATCACGGTCGAAGAGACGGCAGATCCGGATTGTTTCAGTTTCGTCGGCAAAAAGGGAATGACTGTAACGGCAACTCTGTTTACCGACATGACTGATCCGCCGGGCGGTGGCGTGAGAAAGTACAGTTTTCCCAGGCCGAATTGATTTTGAAGCCGATCTTGGATCGCCGATTCCATCATCGAGTAGAGAAGTTATCCGCCGCTGCTCCCCGATTTTCGGGTGAACTTCGCCTTGAATTAAGCAATCGCGTACTCCCGAGACCTGGGGTAGGTTTGCGCCATGAAAACGATCAGTATTAGTGAAGCGGCCAGCAATCTGGCCGGCTGGCTGAAACAAGTCCTTGCTGGCGAGGAGATTGGCATTCGCACCGGCAACATGGTGGTTCTGTTGCGACCGCAGCCGGCTGCATCCAACGAGCAGGAGGCTGAACAGCTTTCTCCGCGCGAGGCGTTGCGGCGTCTTCAGCAGGACGCGCGGTTGACTCCGGTCCAGGCGGAGAGTTATCTGGACGAAGTTCACGCTGAACGACTCGCCGCCGAGGGGCGCGGGGCGGCATGATTCATCTCGACACGAACTACCTGATCGGCTTGCTGGTGCCCGGCTCTCGCCAGGCAATGAATGTGGATCAATGGCTGTCGGACGGCCAGTCGCTAGCGGCCAGTGCGATTGCCTGGAGCGAGTTTCTCAACGGCCCGGTGACGCCGCCCGAAATCAGCCGGATTACGTTGGTCATCCAGTCGCGCATTATTGCTTTCGGGCAAGCCGAGGCCGTGCTCGCGGCGGAGCTTTTCAACGAGACCGGCCGTCGGCGTGGTTCGCGGTTCGACTGCCTCATTGCCGCAACGGCGATCCTGGCGCAGGCCGAAGTCGCCACGATGAACCAGCCGGATTTCAAAATGTTCGTCCCGCGCGGATTGAGGTTGATTTAGCTCCGCCGCTTTTCTCGCACCGATTGATCTGGGCACAGGCAATCCAGCCCTTGTAGCGGTGCCGGTTGTGATACCCGCCAGGACTGTCTTTCACATCTACGCGTGGAAGTGGTGAAATTGGAGCGCGGTATCCGATGGTTCCTGGCCGGCGAGTCCAAGCTGCGAGATCGCCATTGCTGTGGCCGTTGTCTTTCATGCGTTTGCCGAGAGCAGGTTTGGTCGTGAGTGTAGCGTCGGTATTGGGCGGCTGCGCCCACCAGCCCAAGTTCAGGACGGCTTCAGACCATCATCACCGGTCTGTCTTATTTCCACGCGTGGAGCTCGCCGAGCATGAGTATATTCAGTCGGTCGAGGTGGACGTCCGATGTGGTCCGCGTCCGCAGTTGGGTCATGGCCGAGTTTCGTTCAAGCAGCAGTGCTTGTATTTCCGTCCGCTGCCGCACGAGAGCGGCGAGGTCCGGAAGATTCACACCTTGCGCGAGGCCAGCGGTGATTTCGCGCGTGACCGCTTGCGGAATGGTCACGCGACCGTAGAGGTCGCGCAGAAGGTGTAGCAGACCCAACTGGTGCAGATATTGAAGGACAGAAGTATTGCAGATGACCTCAGGCATTCTCCTGTTCCTCTTTCAACTCCGCTTCCGACTGGCGGAAGGTTGGCACGCCATAGGCGGCGAGCTTCGAGAGGAATACAGGCTTCGGCACGCCAGCCAGTTCCGACGCCGCCCGGGCCGAGAGCCGGTCCAGTTCATACAGCTTCACCGCCGCCGCCAGCAGGAGTTCGCCCCTGAGGTTCTCAGGTTGGAGCTTCAACGCCACCGCCATCTGATCTGGCAACGACAGAGTTACTTCTTTCATGGCCGGAAGCTACGGGTTGGCCCCGGTATCGTCAACCGCCATGCCGCGCTTGGGGCCGGAGATACAGGGCAGTTTAGGCATCAGTCGGGCTGGACCTCGAAGGCGGTCAGCATCGTCCGGTTTGACTTCGGCATAGGTAACGGCGGCGCCGTCAATGTCCTCAGTGCGCCGGAGGTCGCTCTCGCGTGTCATCCGTAAACGTAATTCTGTATAATGGTTCGAACTCGATCTAGTATCGCACAGATTTAATACAAACCGATGCAACCGCCGCCGCCCGGAAACCAAAAGAAAGAACTGGTTCGATCTGATGACGCTGTCATCGGCCGCGTGTTTCGTTGGTCACTGGTTGCCGTGTTGTTGATGGTCGTGACTGGGGTGTTGGGTGTGTATTGGGCGAGCCGAAAATCCAGGGCGCGTCCGGCCCAAATCACGGCGCTGACCGCTCCGGTCGTTCCCGACCGGCGGTACGGAGATATCCCGGAAACTCGATTTACAGAAATCACCATGGAAGCCGGCGTTACGTTTGTTCATAACAACGGCGCATACGGGGAAAAGCTACTGCCGGAAACAATGGGAGGCGGCGTGGCGTTCTTCGATTTCGACAATGATGAGCATCCCGATGTCCTGTTCATCAATTCGAGTTACTGGCCGGGAAAAATTCCGGAAAACAAAAGGCCCGCGACAATGGCACTCTATCGCAATGACGGCACTGGTCACTTCACCGACGTTACCACCGGTTCGGGACTCGATGTCAGTTTTTACGGCATGGGAGTTGCCGTGGGCGACTACGACAATGACGGCCTCGCGGATGTGTTCATTACCGCCGTGGGCGAGAACCATCTGTTCCACAATCTCGGTCACGGCAAATTCGCGGAAGTGACCCGGGAAGCCGGCGTGGCTGGCGTGCCAACCCAGTGGAGCACTGGCTGCGCCTGGATCGATTACGATAACGACGGACGCCTGGATCTTTTTGTCTGTAATTATGTCCGTTGGTCGCGGGAGATCGATATGGCGGTTGACTACCGGTTGGCCGGAGTCGGTCGAGCTTACGGCCCGCCGGCGAATTTCGAAGGCACCTTCCCGTACCTTTATCATAACGACGGCAACGGGCGATTTACCGATGTTTCCCAGACGGCGGGCATTCAAATCAAGAATCCGTCCACCGGCCTGCCGATGGCGAAATCGCTCGCCGTGGCGCCGGTCGATTTGGATAACGACGGGTGGGTCGATCTCGTGGTTGCCAATGACACGGTGCAGAACTTCGTGTTGCGCAACCAACAGAACAGAACCTTCAAGGAAATCGGGGCGCATTCAGGCATCGCCTTCGATGCGTACGGACTGGCTCGCGGCGCGATGGGGATCGATTCCGCGCGCTTTCGCAACAACAGCGATCTTGGAATCGCGATCGGGAATTTTGCAAACGAACCCAACGCACTCTATGTGTCTCAGAACGATCCGCTCATGTTCACTGACGAGGCCGTCATCGAAGGTGTCGGCACAGCCAGCCGCCTGCTGTTGAAATTCGGTTTGTTTTTCTTTGACTTCGACCTGGACGGTCGCCTCGACGTGCTGACGGCCAATGGACATCTGGAAGAAGAGATTAACAAAGTGCAAAAGAGCCAGAGTTACCGCCAGCCCGCGCAACTCTTCTGGAATCGCGGATCGGGCAAGAGCCCGACATTTGTGTCGGTGCCACCGGAGAAATGCGGCCCGGATCTCTTCAAACCGATCGTTGGCCGCGGCTCTGCCTTCGCGGATATTGACGGAGACGGCGATCTCGACGTGGTCATGACGCAGATCAACGGCCCGCCGTTGCTGCTGCGAAACGACCAGAAGTTAAGGCATCATTGGGTGCGCATCAAGTTGATTGGGACCAAATGCAACCGGGATGCGATCGGGGCGTGGGTCAAAGTTCACGCCGGCAACCAGACCCAGACGCGCCAGGTGATGCCCACCCGCAGTTACCTTTCGCAATCGGAACTGCCGGTGACGTTCGGTCTGGGTAAGTCCGATCGGGTGGACGTCGTGGAAGTTGTTTGGCCGGATGGTTCAGTCCAGAGAGCCAGCTCGGTGCGGGCGGACGCATTGAATGTCGTTCGGCAGAGCCCGCCTTAGCCGTAACTATTCAGTGAATCAGTGAATCGTAAGGATCGCACCCACCCTGGCCCCACTGCTATTTAGCGTTTTGACGTGAGGAGCTGATCATTCAACAGTGCTATCTGTTTCGGTGCGATGGGCCGAACCGATCGTTGGCGCAACACGAATCTCTGTGTTTCCATCGATCGACCCGGCGTCCGCTCAGGCTGGGACTCTCAACGCCATACGACCGAGTGCCGCGAGCACGGGCCGCAAGAACTCAGGCTGTTCGCGCAGCGTCACTTCGAACCAATGCCGTAATGACTCCAGCCGGCCGGCACGCAATTCCTGGCGACGTCGCAACTGACCCAGCAACTCCGCCAGCTCATTTAGTTTCTGTTCGCGCGCGGCGCGATTCGCCGGGTCGGCTAGCGTCCATTGTTCGAGCCAGGCGAGCAGTCCGTCCGCGATGCCATCGCCCCGGAACAACTCGTCCTGCTCCAGCGACGCCCGCCAGATGGCCGGACCTGGCGAATGGATTAATGGTCCGCCGCCTAACACGCTTGCCCCGTCGGATGACCGGCTCGCGTTGCCAAAGGATCTGAAGAGCCTTTGCTTCAAACGGTCGATTAATTTGGCATCGCTTGGCGGCGGCGTGGAATCGAAGAGGCTTTCGAGGCAGAACGACGTGTCGGACGCGTCGGCAAGTCCAGCGCCGGCCGTCGAATCGAGGAGTGGGGCACTCCTGGACATGCCCAACGACCGGGTCTCCATTGCGGGCTGGTAAAGATCAAGCCTCGCCTGGCCAACGACAATCCTCTCGACTTCGTCCCAAGCCACAAAAGCGGTGCGGGCGCAAACCAGGTTGTTTTTCCTGGAAAGATCGATCGCGTCCACAAACTTGCGTTCGGAACACAACTGCTCGATACGCCGCCGCGCCCAGAGCAACGGCACCGCGGGCAACACTTGCTCCGCCACCGGACAACGGAACACCTGAAGGGTGCCGTCGGGCCGCCTGCCTTGCCATTCAATTTCTCCGGCGTCCGCCGCGCCGCGCAACGGCAAGTTGAGCGTTTCACCAGCGTGCAGGTCCGGCGTGCTCGGTTCGGGGGCTTCCCAGCCGCCGCGCAGCCGGATGTCGGTCAGCACGGGCCGCCGCAGGCGCGAACCCAACCGCGCCACGATGCCGACAATGTCGTCCAGCGGGGTGACCAGATAACACGTGCCGTGTTGCTGAGCCGCGAGCTTCCGAAGGAAACCGTCGTTCACCGCCGTGTCGATGCCGAAGGTATGCACTCGCACCTCAGGCATTGGCTGGATTAGGTCCATGATGTCGGCCTCATTGCCCACTTGACCATCCGTAATGAGCACGATGGCCGTGTGGCGATGTTTGGAGTGCCGTTGAATTGCGGCGAGCACGTGCTTCAGCGCCGGAAGCAACTCCGTCCCGCCTCCGGTGCCGATCCGTTCGAGCGATTGCACGGCCGACTCGGACAGCAACGCCCCCGGCGGCAATGGTTTTTCAGCGAGGTCCTGGTACCGAGTCTCGAAAAATGTCGCCCACGCTCGATCCTGCGGTTCCAGGTTCCGCAAAAACGCGCGGAAAGCTTCACATGCCTGCGCCCATTTTTTGCCCCCCATGCTACCGGAGCGGTCCATCAAGAAATAAACGTCCTGCGCATGCTCCTGGGCGGAAACCACGTCCTTCGGCGCTTTGAGTCGAACGAGTGCGAAGCTTTCGTCCGGTCGACGGGTTAGCCACGCCGCAGGTTGCAGCGCACGATTGGCGGATTCTGTCCACCGCAAAGCCATGTCGCAGTCTGGCACCGCAGCGCGGTCAGCCAGGTGGACTAGCGAGAAACTCTCCTGGTCCTTCACCAGGAGCGGATGCGACGGCGACTGGATCTCCGTGACCTCGCCTTTGAGATGTTCAATTCGCCCTTCAACTGCCAGGTAAGCTGCGTCGCGATGCAGTTTGTCGATGCGTGGGGGCGTGATGCGCGAGGCGTCGGGCACCTCGTCGGTGTCGTCCATCACTCCACGGCCCAGGTTGGCACGCAGCAGAGGCGCGCCGGGGATATAGCGCACACCGGAACAGAACGGGATGTTAAACGCGGCCTGATCATCGAGCCGCGTCAGTGTCTGAAAGTACGCGAAGCGAATCACCACAACGTCGTCCGGCGCGATGTTTCCGAGTTCGAGCGTGAACAAATTGTCGCGCTCCATCCGCACCAGCGCGGTGCGATGGCCGGCGGCTTTTTTCTCGTGCGCGAGCTTGATGGCGTGGGCCAATTCCTCGACGCGCGCGAGGATAACGCGGTCGTTGATGCGCATCTCGCAGCGATACACCGCCGCATCGTCCGGCAACGGAAATGTGTAGAGGCAGTCCAGCGGCTGACGATTCTCTTGATGGAAAATTTGGTCAATCTCCACGCTCACGAGGTCGCCGCAAACGTGGAAGCGGCACTCGACACCTTTGAGCGGAAGTTGAATGCGAGTCTTCTCCAGCCACGCGATCAGGCCGAATCCTTCCGTGCGGCCTGGCACCGGTTCGATACAACGATTGTGTTCTTTCATGGTCTATCCTTTCCGGCCGGCAACCGGCTTTGAAGCAAGTCCCGGATTTGCTCCAATAGTTCCGATGACAGCGTACGATTGTGTCGTGAAACAAGCAAAAACTCCCCATCCAACGGCGTCATGCGCCAATCCTCTCCCGGCACCAGCCTGAACGCGGGCAGCGGAGTCAGCCGCGCCTCGGCCAATCCTTCCTTCTCGACGCGCCGCAGATCCGCGAGCGAACGGCCCAGAAGCAGTTCACGGATACGGCGCAGCGGCACACCCTGGCTTTGCAGCAGCCGCACGGCAATGACCTGCAACTTGTGCTTCTCGCTATAACCCTGCCCGCCGCCGGACTCCGACGCGTCCACCAGGCCCATCGTGCGATAAAACCGCACGTTACGCTCGGTGATGCGCTCGCCAGCCTGGTTGCTGGCGGGAACAATTCCATGCTTGTCACACCATTGGTTAACAGTGTCCACGAGCTCGGAGATGGAAAATCTCTTGTCCACAACCGCAATATGACAGTGTACAGTGTTACTGTCAATGCTCGATGGAAACATTACCGAACTGAATACGCCAAGACGCGCTGGCTCTATGCGCAATTGGGTCTGGCCGACCGAACCGAAATCGAATTTTTCCAGGGCGGCCACAGCATCAAGGGCGAAGGCACATTTGAGTTTCTGCGCAAACACCTGAATTGGCCTTCAAAAATGCCGGCAAATCCGTAGAGCCCGTCTGTCGCCTCACAAAATAGTGTATTTGGATCTGGATGGTCCGCAGGTTTAGTTCCGTTCTTCTTCGTTATCTTTGTTGCCTTCTGTGAAAAAAACAGAGGAGAACGAAGGAAACGAAGAGCGGCGACAAAGCAATTCAACTGGCGCCTGAAGAATCGACCCAAGCAGTTGTTTGATGGTTCTGCTTTTCGACCAGGGCCGGCATTTTTCGCCTAAGATTTCGCGTTGCCGCGCCATTACCGGGTGGAACATGCTCGGCTCGGTACAAATGATTGTGTCGAACTGCAATCAGGCACTCGTTCCGCGAAACAATGAGCGAACTCGCCATTGAAGAAGCTGTTCGACGCGTGCAGGCCGGCAACGTGGAGGAGTATCGCACGATCGTGGCCGCCTTCCATCAGCGACTCCGAACCACGATCGCGGCGTTGTGCCCGCCGGGAGTTGAAGCTGACGAGATTGCGCATTTGGCGTTCCTGCAGGCTTATCGCCGCATCGACGAATACCGCTCGGAAACAAACTTTCATGCCTGGCTCGTCGCCATCGCCCGCTATCTCCTGCGGACGGAATACGCCCAACGATGGCGGCGCGCCACCAACGAACAGAATTATCTGGAGCACCTCATCATCCAGCGCCTCGACCATGCAGTGACCGACGACCCCGGTGCCGCCGAAACTCTAGCCAGGTTCCTCGCCGAGTGCCTGGCCACACTCAAGATCGAGGCGCAATCCCTCCTCGAATTGCGCTACCGCGAAGGGCTTCAGGTGAAGGTCATTGCTGATCGCCTGGCCCGCAGTGTCACCGCCGTGAGCGTGCAGCTGTTCGGATTGCGAAAACTCCTCCGCGACTGTGTTGCGCGCAAGCAAGCGCACGCGTCGGCAAATCCTGATCTCTAGCCATGAACCTTCCCATCGGAGCGCGGATGCCCACATCCGCGAGTTCACGTACCTGGCCGATGACAGGGCGGATGTG
>JBDTOW010000067.1:0-10378 GCA_039933075.1 Verrucomicrobiota bacterium
CCAGCCAGTTCCTGAAAGAGGGCAACGTGCTGCTGCAAAAAAATGCTAAAGGCGAGATCAAACCGTCGCCGGTTCAACCCGGAGCGATCGCCCCGAATATTCCGATGACGGTGCTCATCAATAGCGGCTCCGCGAGTGCGGCCGAGATTGTCGCGGGTGCGCTGCAAGATGCTCAACGCGCCACGCTGGTGGGAGAGCGAACTTTCGGCGCGGGAACAGTATTGAGCGAGTTTCAATTGTCGGACGGCTCGGCGCTATTGCTCGCGATCCAGGAATGGCTGACACCGGCCGGTCATACGATCTGGCACAAAGGCATTGCGCCCAAAATAGAAGTTCACTTATCTCCCGACGTTGCTCCTTTGATTCCACAAGCGGAGCGAATGATGACCGAAGCCGAACTCAAATCGAGCCGGGATGAACAACTACTGCGCGCTTTGGAGGCGTTGAGCGGCAAGCAGGGGGAACTGGTCGCTCAATAGTAGCTCTGCTGGGCGCGCGGAGCGGCTCAACAGCGTCCCGGTTATTTCGGCGTGAGGTCGTAGTATCGATTGATGCCGGGATTGGAAACACGATTAATGACGCCATTTGGCCAGCGGACTTCGATACTATCAACGCGGGAACTTTTGCCCAGGCCGAAATGGGCAGTGTTGGCCTGTTGCGAACGGTGGGAATCCCCCGTCACGAATTGGCGGCTTTGTTTTTTGCCGGCGGCCACCACGGTCACTTTGGCGCCAACTGGAGAATAACCCGCGCCATGTTCGCGGAGCCGAACACCGATCCAGTTACCGGTTTCGGTCCATCGATTCTGGAACAGATGGAGTCCCTGTTGCTCTCGCGGCCACACTTCAAACGTCGTCATGAGCAGATCAGGTTTTCCGTCGGCGTCCAGATCGTCAGCGACGACATTTCGGCAATCCAATTCGCTCGCCAACCCCATCAAGTAACCAATTTCGAGTTTGCTCCCCATCGACTGAAAATAAATATCCATAACCGGGTCGTGCTTCGAGCTGGCTGCGTAAATATAATGCCGCCAGAATTGGCGTTCGTAGTCCCGCGCCGTTTCGCGACTTTTGTGGCCGTTCACGACATAAATGTCCAAGTCCCCGTCGTTGTCGAAGTCAAACGATGTGGCTCCCCAGGACCAGCCTGAGCGAGCGACTTGATCGCCTGCGGGGCGCTGTCTGAATCCTTTGTCACTGGCAAAGTACATTCGGTTTCCAAAAGCCATTTTTGCGCGCATTCGCTGGTGCTCCGGATATTCATTCATCACCGATTGCGCCGGCGAGTCGGGATAGAAATCAAATTGGGGCTGACGCCATTCCGTTTGTTCGATCCGGTAGCCGTCCTTCTTCCGTTCAGCCAGAAATTGTCGCCATTGATCCGGCGCCATCTTTTGCGCGGGCGAACCGTAGCGGGTCCACTTGATGCCGTGTTCAACCTCCTGTGGCGAGGCTGGCGTTTCCAAAGTCAACTCAGTGAACGGGAAGGCTTGAAGAATCTCGAACTCGTCGTCTGTTTTCCGCAGGTCGTCCCACAGTTTGATGAAAACATCTTCATATTTTTCCGCCAGCATTTCCTTCGACCAAACGGTGTTGTCGAGTTGATTGTGCTGCGCTTCCACGGCCAGAAAGCGGTTCCGCAACGCTGGTCGATCGGGCGGGATCTGACGGGATGAACTTCACCTGGAGCCTGCTTTTCCGGAAACTTGCGCGACAAAATGGAGGATTGGTTGGCGGCGCGCTTCAGATGATAGAACACCCCGGCAATGACGATGACGCCCGCGAGCGTCAGCAGCATCAATCTTAACCACGGTTTATCCATCGGCTGGTGCTCGAAACGTTCAGCGAGAATCGGCACCAGAGCAACAATTTTTCGGTATCACGTTGTCCCTATGCGGCGCGAGCCGAGACCAGACCCTCCGCTGAACTCACTTCGGTTGCGGGTCATGGGGCGCCAACACGGCTGTGACGAGCACCTCGGTGATGGACTGTGGTGACGAACTGTTGACTCTCCCGTGGGTTATCGTCACGCTTCCAACATAGCAGCTTTTGTGGAAACCTGCGCCGGTTGTTCGACCACTGCGGCCGCGGTTTACGGACGGCGCAGAATGCCTCGGAGATAAACAAGTCGGGAACGCTGGGATGGCGATACAAAAACTATTCTGGAATCGCGAGGCGTTGAATATGACGCCAGCTCGCGGAGTTGTTTTCGTGACCCTCGCGACCCTCGCGACCCTGGCGATGCTTCTGATCGGATCTGGTGATCGGCGGTTGCCGGATCAATTGCGAATTTCCGACCTGACCGGTCAACAGGTCGATCCTTTCCAAGCCATCGATGCCAAAGCGATTGTCTTCATATTTGTCAGCACGGATTGCCCGATCTCCAATCGTTACGCGCCCGAAGTCCGGCGGCTCCATAGTGAATTTGAGACGAAAGGCATAAAATTCTGGCTGGTGTATCCCAATCGTGATGAGTCACCGGCGGCGATTCGCAAGCATACGACAGAGTACGATTTTTCACTCAAAGTATTGCGTGATCCCGATCATCTCCTGGTCACGAAGGCAATGGTTCATGTGACCCCCGAAGCGGCAGTGTTCCTGCCAGAGGGCCGCCTGATTTACCATGGACGGATCGATAATCAATACGCCGATTTCGGGAAGCAGAGACCTGCGGCGACGGAACGCGATCTGAAGGAGGTTATGGATGCGGTTCTTGCAGGCAAAACGCTGCGTCACGCAACCGCGCGTGCGATCGGGTGCTCCATTCCGAATGCCCAATGAACAAGCGTGCAGATCCTTTCATGGACGAGCTGGCCCGCTATTCTCTTATCGAGGCTTTGCGCACTCGCCGGTCCCGGCGGTTTGGTCTCGGTATGAAGATCGGCAAAGGGCCATTGGAATATCAAAGTGGATTCGAGCCGGTCCCGTTAACGGAAGCTGAAGAAGCTGCCCTCGCGTTCGCTGCCTGCGGGATTACCGGCTATGCTCTCGCTGATTTATGCTACGAGCGCGGACAAGGGGGGAATATCATGGCTGGCCTTGTTGGACGCACGATTGCCAGCGGAGATGGCATTCAGACAGTTGCGTTGGTGGTCACCAATGATCAAGCGACTTACCTGCTGAAACGGCCGCAGAATTTTTCGTCGAAGGAAATTCCGGAATTGATCGCGTTGGGAAAAAGAGAAGCATTTACCGAACTCTATCAAAGGAGCCGCGTGACGATAAAGTCAGGACGTACAGCGCCGCCAGTGGAACCGCTTTTTAATCTCGACGTAAACCAATGGTCAGCCAACGCCCGAGGCAGCAGCTATTTTCTTCCGATCAATGATTTGACGCTTCTTTACATCAATGGGCTCCTCGAGGTTTTTAACGAGACGACCGCGGCCTTTATTCTGGACGAACGGGCCAACTTCCAACCAGCCGGCGTGGGAAGATTTGCCCGGAGCAAGGGCGGCCATCTCGAGGACGATCCGAGCAAAGGCCGCGTCGCGACAATTAAGCACGTCGAATTGATGGTCGCAGAGTTCGCCACCGTCGAGCAGGGGATGATGCTGCAAAACCTTGGGCTGATGGTTGAGGCACTGGGCTTGGGCGGCTTTACAAATTTCGCAAATCATGAGTCTGGCTGGTTTCAAGCCCTTGGATTTCGAATGGGGCACATGCCTGCCAGCCGTTATCTTGGTGCGAATCGGATTACTTCGCTGGCAATGCGTCTGCTCGGTCGTAACCCAACCGTCGATTACCCAATCGGATTGGAGCGCGATGGCATGGTTTTGCTGAAGCCGTATTGCCCGCCGTATTACGGTTCGATGCGTGAAGCGGTCCGCGCCGCAGTTGAGGTGAAGTTTGGTTCTTCGGGAATTTTTCGCCGCCGGAACAGCAACCGGGCATGGCAAAATTCCGATGCTGTAACCACGAGGATCGGCGAGCTAAGCGAAGCCGCGGTCGAAGCAACGATCGCCTATTGCGAATACGTTTGGGACCGCTACGGACGCTTTCCCGCTCATCTGGCGCCGTATCGAACCGTGACCGGCTTTCAAGCTCATCACTTGGACGTCGGGTTTTACGAGCGTTTCTATCAGTCCGAGGCTCTCGGTGAGCGACAGCGCGCGGACTTCATTCGATGCAGCCAGCGGGTTTAGGCCATCAGCGGAGAAGCAGGCACCCTCCTGCGGCGGGCAGTTACATGGAAGAAACCTTTGGTTCTGAGAGAGTGCGTATTGTTAATGACTTACAAATCGAGTTTCTTAAAAGCGTTCAGGGGTTAATCGAATTGGCTGATTGAACACGAAGGCGGACAAACGTACGGGGACAAAACACAAACGGTCCGGGTCTAGGTAGATGCAAATTGTGCCAGCAAATCCTGCGTGGAGATGACGGCTAAAATTGTGCAACCAGTTTCGGAAAAATTCTCGCCATGAGAAGTCCCTGCGTCCGCGTGGTGAAAGTCGCCGGCTCGAAGCACATTCTCCCCGATGTGTAAATCTCCCGACAGCACAAATACGTCCTCGCCGTTAATGTGCTTGTGAGCCGGATACCGGGCGCCAGGTTCAAGTCTTCCCAGTACGACGGCATATCCACGGGCCTGGTCGACCGAAAGCAGTTTAACTGCGGCCCCTCGGACACGAATGTCTCTCCAACCGGCTGCCTCGTTTCCGGAAATGAAAGTGAAACCGGACAAGGCGCCTTCGGTGTGTTGATTCAAGATGTCCGCGGGTGTCTTCCGGATTTCCGATGCCTCAGTTTCAATCCGCGTCAAAAGCTTCCGTCGCAGCCCAGGTGACGGCTGCTGTCGGTGTGGAAGTGACACGGCCAGCAAACCAGCGATGTTGTTGAATCGCGCCAGGATTCGCTTGGTATGGTGATCGGCGTTCGTCAGCAACCGTTGAAACTCGTCAAGGTCCTTCCCCTCGAGCGCACCGGCAGCATTCAATGCCGCGAGTTCTTCCAGTTGTTCCGGGTTCATAAATTAGTTTTAGCCCGGCGCTGCTTGGAAACCAGCGGTGGACAGTTCAATCTTTGACGGTCCTCTATCATAGGTAAATCTCCAGCGCGTCCCTTAGCTGGAGCATTCCGCGGCGTATTCTGGCTTTGATCGTGCCCAGAGGCTGTTTTAGCGCGCTCGCGATCTCTAACTGCGTCAGTCCCCCGAAAAAGGCGAGTTCAATCGCCTCCCTCTGTTGCGCCGGCAATTGTGTCATCGCCGACCGCACCAATGCGGCGGTTTCATTGGTGACGACATCACACGCCACGCTGTTGTGTAGATTGGTGTCATTTGTTATCTCCAGCATTATTCCTTCAATCAGTCGATTCCTTCGCTGGGTCGACCGCAGTCGATCAATGGCTTTATTGCGAGTTAGGGTAACCGCCCAGCTCAGTGGCTTTCCCAATTGGGAATCATAAACCGAGGCACGCTCCCAAATCTGGAAAAAAACTTCTTGAAGCACATCTTCGGCTTGCGCCGGATCCTTAAGAATCGCCGCTGCCACGGAGAATAACACACCGGCAAAGCGATCGTAAAGCAGAGCAAGCGCCTCCGACTCCTGCTGTGCAATTCTGGTAAGCAGATCCCGTTCGCAGAGTTCTGAGAGATCCTGCTCGGACTTCATGCTTGTCAGACTATCGCAACCTTTTGTGGCGTCAAATCCCTCATCGACAAATGCTATCTCGGCGCCATGGAGGTTCATGGTCTGGAGCTATTTATATGCTTATTTGAAAGTCTCAATCAAGCAGTGATACGTTCCCAAAGTCTGATTGGATGCACGAAAAGCCCGGTTTGCAGCAAACCGAGTCAGAACCAGACACTTAGCGTCTTGTAATCGGACACGACTAGAGTGGTTTTGTCACCAAAGATATCCGGTGCAAACGAGCAAAATATTCTTTTTACCAACGGTGGGAACCAGTGGCGTTCTGATCCGTTATCAATCCCGCGCTTGGCATCCCACTTGCTTTTCACATTTCATCCTTCTCTCGGGAGAGGGGCGGGCGGGCTTAGAGATTAAACAGCCCTGTGTAACCTAAGCCCGCCCAGTTCTTTTTCAGACCTTCTGTTTTGCTTCTGGCCTTCTGGCCTTGCCTTTTCGCGAAACTTTAGGAGAAACTCCACGATGCGCTCTCAATCTCGGAGAGTCCGACCCTTTCTTCAGAACCGCTATTGGTGGACGGCGGCCGTCAAGCACTGGCGGACTACTCGCACGGTCACGTCGACGGCTTGGATGTTCTTTTCGCCATGGTTTCTGGTTTGAGAGGGACAGGGATGAATGCTTTGATCAGTTCGCCGGAGGTGGAGTCGAAGATCCGGGCCTTTCCATCGAAGCAGCCAGTGCAAATCTGATTTTTCTGCGGATGAAACGCGATCGCAAATATGGCGCCTTCATGACCCTTCAAGGTGGCCACGCGTGCACCATCGCTGGCTTTGTAAATTCGCGCTTCACCTCCCAAGCCTCCGACGGCGAGGGTGGTCCCGTCAGGGCCATAAGCGATGCTGTGAACCGGCCCCGGCTGACGCTCCAATTCCCGGATCAGGTTCACGTCGTTATTCGCGGCGGTGCGCCCCTGGTTCTCCGAAATTTTGTAAATTCTCGGCGTCCCCAAATCTCCGCCGTACGCCACGATGTCCTCCTTGGGATGGCGAGCGATACATAAGACGCCTTCGAGGAGTTTGTTGATATCGTCGATGAATTGTCCATTCGCGACATTGATTAACTTCATCGCGCGATCGCGGCTTCCTGTTAGTAGCCGGGTGCCATCAGCCGTGAAGGTTGTTCCGAATACCCAATCGCTATGATTGTCGAACTTCATCAGTTCTTTGCCATCACTCACCGCTATCATTCGGACCGTTTTATCCGCGCAACCGAACGCAACGCGTTGCCCGTCGGGAGAAAAGGAAACTCCGTAGAGCGAATCCGAAGAAATCTTGAAGGCTTTGACAAGACTCTTGGACGAGACGTCCCAAATTTGAATCTCCCCAAATTGAGCGGGCGCGCCTCCGCTCATGGCAAGCAGTTTGCCGTCGGCTGAAAAGGCAAGCGATTCAACCCGGGGCGACTCGCCAATTAATCGGTCAATCAGCTCCGAGCCATCAGCACTGTGCAACAGGATCTCATGATAACCCGAGACTGCCATAATTTTTCCGTCGGGAGAATACGCCAAGGCAGAGATGACCGGCGGCTTGAAGTAAACCGGCGGCTTGTCCTTGCTAAAAATGCTGTTCGGAAGCGCCGGAGTGTCGTCATTGGCCCCATCCATAATCCAATGCTCGATCAAGGCGATTTCCTCTTTGGTCAAAGGATCGCCCTCTTTGGGCATCGACGGCTCCTCGCCACCGATCTCTTCGATAACGCGGCTTTTTTTGGGATCGCCCGCTTTGAAAGTTTCCCCATGCTTGCCACCTTTCTTGAAGGCGGCGTACGTCGTCAAATCCAGTTCCCCCTTCAGTTTCCCTGCGTGATGGCAACCGGTGCAACTTCGCTTAAAGATGGGAAAAATATCCCCGTAATAACTCACCGATTTCGAATCGGCTGCGTTGAGCCCAAAGAAACAGAAAAGGCTGGCGAGAAGAAGCAGGGACGCAGAACGCAGAGCCCGGTTCAATGAATTTGCGCCGAGATTTAATCGCCCAAAAAAAGCACCCGTTCCCGTCGCGATGGACGACGCTGAGTCGTTTGACCTCCGAAACCAAATCTCGATTGTTGGTGGCATTATTTCATTTCTCTCAATCATCGCAGGTGAAAGGCGCGGTTGATGGCCTACTTTGCCGCCTGGTTCGTTCGACTGTTCGATTCCTCCGGCGCGACGACCGCTAACGTGATAGGTCCGGTTTTTTGCCGGTAGGTCCGATCGTTGAAGAGACCGGAGGCGAGTACGGCTAGCGAGAACTCTTTGCCGACTGGCGCTTTATCCGTCGCAACCAGCTTGATGTTGGCCTCCGCGCCGTTTTCCGGTATTTTCTCGGCCGTCGCGCTGATTCCCTCTGGCACACCTTCGAGCACGAGGTCGAGCCCGTTCGTGAATCCGGCTCGCCGCTCCACTTTCACAATGAACACCGCTTCGCGCGCGGCCGACTGGACCGTCGCTGGCAGTGCGGTGACGGAAAGCCTTTTCAAACTCGGCGAGATTGCGAAGGGAATTTGCGTTATGGTCACTGGCAACGTGTTGCTGAACTCGGTCACCGTCTGGCCGTCCACCGTGGTTTCGCCTTTGAACACAACGTTCCGGGTTCCGGTCTCGGCATCCAGCCTGGCTTTCACTTTGATTTTCGCTTGTACGTCGCTTCCTTTCAGCGTCACGTCCGGCATCTCCAGGCTTCTGCTGACTGGCTCGCGACCCGCCGAAAAGCCTTCCGCTGACAATTTGATTTCACCCATGAATCCAGGTCGCCGCGGCACGAGCAACTCAAGCGTAGCGGACTGATCCTGTTCGAGAACAACACTCAAAGTGCTCGGTTCGATCGTGAACGGTGGCTCGTCCAACACGGTCAAAAATGCTTGCTTCACCGGCCGATCATTCGATAACGGCACCACGGTTCGGGTCACCATCTTACCGCCGATGACGCTGCTGGCGACAAGCTTGACCGGGAACGTTCCCTCCGTAGCTTCTTTGGCGGCCGAAACCACGATCAGTCCGCTTGGCGGGCCGGACGCCGATAGCAACAACGGCTCGGCAAATACTCCCGGCGGAAGATCGGTTATCACGACTCGCACCATATCGTTGAATCCGGTGAGGCGCGCAAGCTCGCACCGGAGAACCGAGCGGCCGCCCCGGCGCACGCGCGGTGTGTCGGGCAACACTTTCACCGCGAAATCCGGAACCGGCTGGCGGATCGACAGACGGTAAGTGAAATTATCGCCGCTACGATCCTGCAAATCCTTAATCGTGAGAAAATATTCTCCGTCCTTTTTGAATTGATCAAAATCGATACGGGAATCGGCTCCTTCGGCATCGTCGTTTTGCTGAAGCACCTTTCCCGTGGCGTCGCTGAGGGTAAGCAACGCGTCGAGTCCGGAGCCAAACCGGCGCGCGGTCACCTCGCAGATCAGGCGCTGGTCCTGGTTGACTTTGAACTTGAAGATGTCCACATCCTTCTCGCCGCTGAGCCGGCCATTAATTGCCACCGGCACGGTTACGAGATTGGCCTGGTTCGTCGTGTTGTTTGGCTCCGTCTCGAAAATATTCGGCAGATCGCTTACTTCGAATAAGAATGGATTGGAGAAGCCCAACGGCGTGTTCGCCTGGATTTGCTGCTGCCCCACTGGAGCTGATGAGTCAAGGTGCAGCGTGAGCTTGGTCGAGCCACCCAAATTCTGGCCTTTCAGTTCCACCGGCACGTTCTCGCCACGCCGACCGCCGAAGGGATAGACGGCCTCCACATACGGCATCACCCCGGCGTACAAGCGATACTTGAAGTCCGCCCCACCTTGATAGCGAAAATCCCGCAGTTGGACATAATACTCACCGTCTTCGGAGACGGTCCATACGATGAGCGAATCAAGTCCGTTTGCGTCTTCATTTCGAGCCAACTCTTTGCCGAGCGCATCAAGCACAGCAAGCGACGAATCCAGGGGCGAACCGATACGGTAGCCATAGACATCAAAAATCAGGCGCTGCCCCTTCGTCGCGCTGAACCGATAATAGTCAGTTTTCGTCGCCTCTTTGATCGTTCCGGTGACCGCCACCGGCAGCTCAATCACCTGAGCCTGGTTCGTCGTGTTGTTCGGCTCTTTTTGGCTGATCTCCGGCAAATACCCGACGTTCAGCGTCAGAGGATTCGACACGCCGGTCGCGCTGACCACGCGCACTTCGCGCGGCCTCAACGTCGCATCCGCCGAAACCTTGATCCTGGCTGTGAGCTTCTTATCACTCGTACTTTCGGTGGTTGAAATTCCGCCCTGACTCGTCTCGACCTGAACGCTTGGTTTTTCTGGTGGAATGATCGTCGCCGTCAAACCGCTATCGCCGCTGAAGATCAAATTCGTAGCGCTCGTCAGATTTTCACCCGCGAAAGTGATCTCTCCAGTCGAGCCGCGTTGCAGCCAATCCTGGGAAACTGAGTTAAGTTTGGGGACGGCTTGCCCAAAGGCGCAAAGTCCTCCGATCACGGAAGCCGTCCAACAGGCGATTGTAATCTTTCTTAGCACAAATCGAGCAGAGTGGAGTAAAAGAACTGGTCGTCGTGAGTATTCGAACTGAGGAGAATCAAACTCTGACTATTTCTGTTTGCGTTTTGTTCATACTTCA
Source organism: Verrucomicrobiota bacterium (assembly GCA_039933075.1). Classification (GTDB taxonomy): domain Bacteria; phylum Verrucomicrobiota; class Verrucomicrobiia; order Limisphaerales; family JACPZS01; genus JBDTOW01. The sequence continues at coordinate 10,236 of JBDTOW010000067.1, forward strand.
ATCTTTACCGCTCAGTTCCGCAAGCAACGAAACCGAGGCACAAACACCCAAATTGCCTTTGAAGCCCGTCAAATCGACGTCGATCAAACTAACTAAACAACCCGAGCACGGGCTCCGCCTGCACAAGCTCGCGCGGTTGATTG
>JBDTOW010000068.1:0-10376 GCA_039933075.1 Verrucomicrobiota bacterium
GCGGCTGGCGAAACGATCCTTGGCCGGCTCAACAGCGAAATGAATGCATCACTCAAAAGAGTAGCCGCTGCGTTCGCTCTGCTGCTCCTGGCCAGTTCGTCCGTGCTCGCGGTCGGACCGGGCGAAGCCGATTGGTCATCCATCACCGCAAAAGCGCGAGGGCAAACGATCTATTGGAATGCATGGGGTGGAGATGACCGGATCAACGCCTACATTGATTGGGCTTCGCGGGCCGTGCGAGACCAATTCGGCGTCGAAGTCCGGCATGTGAAGTTGACAGATACCGCCGAAGCCGTGACTCGCGTGCTGGCTGAAAAAGCCGCCGGAAAGAATGACAAAGGCTCCGTCGATCTCATCTGGATCAATGGCGAAAATTTCGCGGCGATGAAAAAGCACGGTTTGCTGTACGGACCTTTTACCCAAACACTGCCCAACTTCCCGCTGGTGGACACGGGGAGCAAACCCACGCTGACCGACTTCACCGTACCAGTAGATGGACTGGAGGCGCCCTGGAGCATGGCGCAGTTCGTTTTTCTCTATGACACCGCGCGATTGGCGGACCCGCCCCGCACGCCACCTGCACTGCTCGCGTGGGCCAAAGCTCATCCGAGTCGGTTCGCGTATCCGCAACCTCCGGATTTTCTAGGAACTACTTTTTTGAAGCAAAGCCTTCTCAGCCTGGTTCCGCACTCCAACCAGCTTCACGCGCCGGCATCGGAAGCCGACTTTGCCAAGGTGACCGCGCCGCTTTGGGCTTACCTCGACGCGCTCCATCCCGTGATGTGGCGGCAAGGACGGGCGTTCCCAGCCAACGGTCCGGCCCAGACCCGGCTGCTTGCCGATGGAGAAATAGACATTGCGCTTTCCTTCAGCCCCGAAGCCGCTTCATCGGCGATCTTGACAGGCCAGCTTCCCGCGACAGTGCGTACGTTCGTTTTCGCGGGAGGCACGATCGGCAACGCCAGCTTTCTGGCCATCCCTTTTAATAGCAGCGCCAAAGAGGGCGCCCGCGTGTTAATCAATTTTTTGCTGTCACCCCTGGCACAAGCGCGGAAACAAGATCCGCGAGAGTTGGGCAGTCTGACAGTGCTGGCGGTGGAAAAACTGCCGCCGGCTGACCGCGCGCGATTCGAAAATCTGCCGCGCGGACCAGCCACGCTGTCGGCCAAGGAATTGGGCATTCCTCTTGCCGAACCTCATCCCTTCTGGATGGAACGTTTGGAAAAGGAATGGCAGAAGCGCTACGGGGCGGGACGGTAGTTGTGGCCCCATTTCGACGAGGATCGCAAGGGCGGTTGCTGCGATGGATTTCGCCGTTGGCGGTTTGCCTGCTCGTGGCACCGGTCGTGGCTGGTCTAATCGGAACCGTCCTGCCAGCTTTCGGATATCTCCCACCGCTCGGTGGCGCTACCGTCGATCTCGAATCGTGGCGGCGATTGTTTGAACTACCTGGATTGTGGGCTTCGACGCGGCTGTCCCTTGTGACCGGACTCGTCACCACGGCAGTTTCGCTCGCATTGGTTGCAGGTTTTTGCGCAGCTTGGCATGGCACGCGTTTGTTTGTGCTCATGGAACGTCTGCTCGCGCCGGTGCTCTCCGTGCCGCATGTTGCCGTTGCTTTCGGAATTTCCTTTCTTCTGGCGCCCAGCGGTTGGATTTTGCGTTTGCTGTCGCCGTGGGCGACCGGCTTCACCCGGCCTCCCGATTGGTTGATTGTTCAAGACGCCCAGGGTCTGACTCTCATGCTGGGGCTGATCGCCAAGGAAGTGCCGTTCCTCCTCATCATGACTCTGGCGGCGCTCGGACAAGCGGACGCCGAACGCAGCCGGGCGGTGGCGCGAACTCTCGGTTATCGGCCCATGAACGGCTGGTTGAAAGCGGTATTCCCAAGGGTGTATCCCCAGATTCGCCTGCCTGTCTTTGCCGTGCTCGCGTACGGCGTTTCCGTCGTGGATGTGGCGATGATTCTGGGTCCGACAACTCCCGCGCCGCTGGCGGTGCGCTTGGTGCGCTTGTTCAACGATCCGGATTTGGAGCAACGCTTCATCGCTTCGGCAGGTGCCCTCCTGCAATTTGGTCTGGTGGCGTCTGGAATCGCAATTTGGCTTGCGCTGGAAGCGGTCGTGCGTCGTATCGGAACACGTTGGATCATCTCCGGGCGACGTGGCAGCAACGATATTTTCCCTCGGTTTCTCGCTGCGGCTGCATTGATTATCAGCATGGCAGCCGTTTTTGCCGGCCTGCTTGGCATGGTGTTGTGGTCGTTTGCAAAAACATGGCGGTTCCCGGACGCGCTGCCTTCCGGGCTGACATTCGCCAATTGGACGCGGCATTTTTCAACTCTTCAAGGACCACTGCTCAACACCGTGACGGTCGCACTCAGCGCGATGTTCATTGCGCTTCTGCTGGCGATTGGCGTGTTGGAACACGAAGCCAGGAGTGGCCGGCGAACATTCGTCAGCGCTGCCGGGATCCTGTACTCGCCTTTGGTTGTCCCGCAAATTGCGTTTTTGTTTGGCGCTCAAATTCTCCTCGTGCTGGCGCGTCTGGACGGACGCTGGATCGCGTTGACCTGGATGCACCTCGTCTTTGTCTTTCCCTACGTATTTCTGTCGATGTCGGATGCTTACCGGGCATGGGACGAACGTTACAACCGCGCCGCTCTGTGTCTTGGAGCAACGCCGGCACGAGTGTTTCTTTGGATCAAGCTCCCGATGTTGTTGCGGCCTATCACGACCGCGGGAGCGGTGGGCTTTGCTGTGAGTGTGGGTCTTTATCTGCCGACCCTCTTTGCCGGAAGCGGACGTTATCCCACATTGACAACCGAGGCAGTGACTCTGTCCGCAGGAGGCGACAATCGCTTGATCGGGCTTTACGCGCTGCTGCAGATGACGTTGCCGTTTCTGGGATTTACGCTGGCGTCCGCGGTGCCCGGATGGTTTTTCCGTCATCGCTCGGGAATGCAGGTCACTCGATGAACTCTGATTCTTTGCAACTCCACGAAGTGACGCTCCGCTTGGGGACACGCGTGCTGGTCGCGTCGCTTAGCTTGACTGTCAGCCAGGGCGAAGTCGTGACCCTGATGGGCGAAAGCGGGTGCGGCAAATCCAGCCTGCTGGCCTACCTTTGCGGCACGCTCTCGCCAGCGTTCGCGGCGGAAGGAACGGCATCGATGGGTGGCGTGAACTTCACTCGTTTGCCGCCTGAATCCCGCCGATTGGGGATCCTGTTCCAGGACGACTTGCTATTTCCGCACATGACGGTGGGACAAAACCTGGCCTTCGCATTGTCCCCGAGTGTTCGCTCTCGCGATGAACGGCGCATGCGCATCGAGCGCGCGCTGGGCGAGGCGGGCCTGGCGGGCTTCGTCAACCGCGATCCGGCAACCCTTTCCGGCGGGCAGCGAGCGCGAGTTGCCGTGATCCGCGTGCTGCTCTCCGAACCGCGCGCCTTGCTGCTCGATGAGCCGTTTTCAAAGCTCGACGTGGCAACGCGGCAGCGTTTTCGCGAATTTGTATTTGATCACCTGCGCGGAAGACGGTTGCCCACACTGCTGGTCACACACGATCCGGATGACGCCGCGGCGGCCGGAGGACGAGTCATTGATCTGCAAAAACGAACCTCCGGAATAAATAAAGCCTGAACAGCACCTCTCCCGATGACAAACACAACGAAATCTGTTACATGACTCGCCAATGAAAAAGCTGCTCGCTGAGTTCTTCGGCACGTTCTGCCTCGTCTTCGCAGGCACGGGAGCTATCATCAGCAACGACGTTTCCGGCGGGAGCATTTCCCACGTCGGCATTGCGCTTACCTTCGGCCTCGTCGTTCTCGCCATGATTTACTCTGTCGGAGACATCTCCGGCGCACACCTCAACCCCGCTGTCACCCTCGGCTTCTTCGCCGCCCGCCGCTTCGACGGGCGGCAGGTATTGCCCTACATTGCCAGCCAGCTTGTTGGCGCGTTCACGGCCAGCGGACTGTTGCGCGTTCTGTTCCCGACGCACGCTACGCTCGGCGCTACTTTACCGTCTGGGTCCGAGTGGCAGTCGTTCGTTTTCGAGTTCGTTCTTACCGGTATCCTCATGTTCGTCATCCTTAGCGTGTCCACTGGCTCCAAGGAGCGTGGCATTACAGCCGGTATTGCAATCGGGGCCGTCATCGCCCTTGAGGCCATGTTTGCCGGCCCTATTTCCGGAGCATCCATGAACCCGGCCCGGTCCCTGGCACCGGCGGTTGTGTCATCACACCTGTCCGGAGTGTGGCTCTACTTGCTGGCACCTTCGTTCGGTGCGCTGGTCGCAGTGGCCGGTTGCCGATGTATGCGCGAGAAAGGCTGCTGTGCAGTTCTCCCGCGTGCTTGCAGCAATCAAAACCCATGAAAAGAAACGTGTTGTTTGTTTGTATTCACAACAGCGCACGCAGTCAGATGGCTGAGGCGTGGCTGCGCCACATTTGCCCTGACGAGTTCGAGTCTCACAGTGCTGGTTTGGAGCCGGGCAGGCTCAATCCGCTGGTGATCGAGGTGATGCTGGAGGCTGGCGTTGATATTTCGCATCACCAACCCAAGAGCGTGATCGAGGTAATTCGCAGCGGACGGTTGTTCAGTCACGTCATTACGGTGTGCGACGAGTCGAGCGCGGAGCGGTGTCCGATTTTTCCGGGCGTCACCACGCGATTGCATTGGAGTTTCCCCGACCCGTCGGCGCTCACCGGCACTCGTGAACAGCGGTTCGAGGGCACGCGGAGCGTCCGTGATGCGATTCGGGAGCGAGTGGAGGCGTGGTGTCAGGAGATGTGCGGCGTGTCAGTATGACCGAGTGGCCTAAATGAGCCTGCGGCTGCCATTGGTCCAGGTCGCTCGGCTCGCCCGTCGATTGCTAGCTCTCGCCACGCATTGGCGGGTTCGAATGCGGGGTGCTCGAGGTGGGATGTTCTTTGTTGATCGGCGCAAAGTATATGCCGACCAGATCGAGGCGCGAAGCCGGCGTGGACTTCCAGACGTGCCAATCGCCCGGATCTAAACAGACCGTCATCTTTGAGCGTAGCATCGGAGGATTCGCGGTGTGGGCATTTGCCGGAAAATGGTTTTATGTGAACACCGGCGAAGCTGGCCTTTACGCCGCAAGCACAGGGGTATTCACCTCACTGGCCGGACTGCTGATGCACCCGCTCATCCTCGACCCGCGACCACTCACGCGGTTTTATCGCGTCTTCGTTCCCGCCTTTTTCGCCTACGCGATTGTTTGGTGTGGCTTCTGGTTTTTACTGCGATTCGGTGCGGGTGAATGGCTCGCCTCGCTTGCTGGCAGTGCCGCGTTCGTCGCGGTCAGCGGCTGGCGATTTGGCAACCTGCGTTCGGTCGTGAAAGCGATCATTCTATTCTTCGTGGCCCTTTCCCTCGGATACTTTGCCGGTGGCAAGCTCATGTACTTCCTGGCGAGCCCAGAAGGCGCTGAAATGTTCGGCATGGGCAAGGCGCAACTCGGAACTATCGCGAAGCTCTCCTGGGGCGCGCTTTTTGGCCTCGGTTTCGGCGCGGGCCTTGGCTATGCTTATTACACTTTTCAACAACCAGACCCGCACAGTGCGCAGAGACCTTCAACGTCGGCGCCGGCCTGACTCATTTTCATCCGAGCAAAGAGGGGGATTGGTTGATACAGTCCTTCGTCAGCATGAAGTCCAAGTCCCCACGAGCGTCACGATTACGTTCCAGACGCGTGTGCTTTGCGGGGAAGAAATCGCCCTTGGGGCCAGGCAGAATGAAATTGCTGAAATCAACTCGTGTGAGCGTGTTTCGGAGGTTCGATGCGTTTTGCATCTCAATCTTTGCCGCTGTGTTTCCTGGTTTTCTCAATTCAGGGTCGGCACTAACCCTCTCGTCGCCAACCGCTCAATCCGGAGTGGTGTCGTTTTTCTTCGATTCAATCCCGGATCAACTATTCACAGTCCAGAGTTCCGGTTCGCTTTCCTCCGGATGGTTGGACGCCTCTTACTACCTCGGCACCGGCGCCCCGATCAGCTTCTCAGCGCAGATGACCGCGGACCAACAGTTCTTCCGAGTGAGGATCACTGCGTTTCAGGCATTGGAACTCAGTCCGAATAGTCCGACACTTGCGACCGGACCTGTGAGTTTGCCGGATGCGGTGGTCGGCGCTTCCTACCTGGAGCAAATATTTCCAGCATTGACGGGCCTTCCGCCCTACACCATGCGAATCAGCGGATTTCCTCCCGACGCGGTGACTTTGATCGTCACCAGCAACCAAACTGCAAATGCCTCCGTCCAGGTTGTCACTACTGGCCTCGGATTAGTTGCCGATCAACGCCGCCAATTTACCATTTCGGTGGTCGATAGCTTGAACACCACAAACACTCGCAATTACGATCTCAGGGTCATAGCGCCACTCCCGCAAATCGCGATTGACCGGCTGGTTCTCAAAGCCGGCGAGGCCACAAACGTAAACCTCACGGCAAACGGCGGCACCGGACCTCTTTCCTGGTCGCTAATTTCCGGAACACTCCCGGCCGGGATTGTACTTTCAACCAATGGGCTTTTGGCTGGCACACCTACCGCCGATGCGTCCGAATTGAATGAAGATGGCAGATACACAAACATAATCGAAGTTGCCGACAGCTTCACCGATCGAATTACCGGGGTTCTCTCCGCCCGTAAGGCGACCAACGCTGTGCAACTCCTCGTTCGTCTCTCATACGTGCTCAACATTCGAGCGAGTCGCACAAACGGACCATCGCTGCGACAAACGTGCTTTGTGTGTCATGGTCCCGGTTTCCTCCCGGATTTCGAGCCGCTAAGTGCCCTTACGCTAATCCACGTGAAGAGTGGTTCCGGCGCTGAATGCGGAACGTCGCGCGTTTACGTGGCGCCACGGGATCCATCCGACAGCCTCATTTACGAAAAGGTCACCGCGCCCCCATGCGGCGAGCGAATGCCTCAAGGCGGCCCTTACCTTTCCGACCAACGAACACAGCGGTTGGCTCGTTGGATTCGCGAGTTGACCAATCTGGACACGGACTAACTTGATTTGTTTTCGTTGGCGGAAAGAAAAGGCTTCACCAACATTTGCATTGATGGCATGAGTTAACTGCATGCCACGTCCGGTAAAAAAGTCCCCGCTCGCGAGATTTTCTCCACGTTTTCGAATCCTTCACGGTGAGGATGTCGCCTTGGGTCCGGGCAAAGCCGAACTTTTGAGAATGATTCAGGAGACGGGTTCAATCCGGGAATCAGCCGCTCGTTTGGAGATGTCTTACATGCGAGCGTGGCTGCTCATCCGCACGATGAACGCTTGTTTCAACGAACCACTGGTGAATGCGGTTCGTGGGGGTTCCAAACATGGAGGCGCAACGCTCACTCCGACGGGCAACACAGCGTTGAGGCTCTACGAGCGCCTTGAGGCGGAGAGTCTGGCGGCCACGCGGAAAACCCGCCGCGAATTGGAGGAATTGCTGAGTACATCTCCACTGCCGCGGTAACTTCCGCACGCGACTTCGTTTCGTTTCTCCAAGCGTTTGAAATCTCCAGGGCCAATGAATTTCATCGCGTTGTATTTGACAGAATATAACGAGATCGGTTTACTGGCGGCATGGCCGTGGCAAATCCCGCTTTCGAATCACAAATTCAGATTCCCCTCGACCAAATGCGAGTGAGGCGCAGCGCCACTTGCGGTGTCGTTTCGCCGCAGTAAGCCTTGGGCGCGGCAATACACACCGGCCTTAACGCCCCGCCATGTGCGCGATACAATTCAAACGAAGTGGAATGTGATTCTTGCACTAACATCGCAACGATCAAGACTTAAGGGAGCACTGCTCATCGCTCTGGTTGCTGGGAGGATCTTCACCCATTCCGTTTTTGCCGATGAGTCGGCCGACAGGATCAATGCGCTCGAAAAACTCATCGAGGCTCAAAACCAGAAAATTGATGCGCTCACCGAAAAGGTGAAACTCCTCGAACAGCGAGAGCAAGGACGAACCAATAATGTCAGTTCCCGGCAATTACCGACTATCGTGATCGACACAAACGGTGTTCCCATCACGCCGGCAGCCACCGGTGGAGACCAACCTGAACCTGGGCTCTCCGGAGAAGCCACCAAACAATTGCCGCAGATCATCGTTGGCTCGGACGGATTCTTGATGCGATCAGCCGACACCAATTTCGTGTTAAGACTCAGGGGGCTGGTGCAGCTTGATTCACGAACATTTTTCGATGACAATACGTATTCGGAGGGCAACGACAGCTTCGTTCTGCGTCGCGCCCGCCCCATCATCGAAGGGACTGTGTTTAAGGATTTCGATTTCCAACTGGCACCCGATTTTGGTGGTTCGTCAGTGCAGATTTTCGACGCCTGGATCAACTATCGCTATCGGCCAGAACTGCAATTGCGCGCGGGAAAATTCAAAGGACCGGTCGGATTCGAGAATCTGCAATCGGACGCCACGCTGCCTTTCAACGAGCGGTCGCTCGTTTCCGCCCTGGTTCCCGTGCGGAACGTCGGGGTCCAATTGTGGGGCGACGTTGCGGGCGGCGTAATGAGCTATGCCGCTGGGGTGTTCAATGGCGCAGGCGATTCACGCAATCCGAGCACCACTGATTTCGCTGATCACAAGGAAGTCGCGGGAAAGATCGCCTTGCAACCGTTCAAGCAAAGCAGCTTCAGCGGTCTGCGCGGACTTGGATTCGGGGTTGGCGGAAGTTACAGCCAGGTTAGTTCAAACGCGCAGGCGTTGCCTAACACAACAGGAGGCGCTGTACCTGGCTACACCACTTCCGCTTTGCAGCAGTTTTTTGCCTACAACCCACGGATCGGTCCCGTTGTCGGTGACGGCGCGCATTGGCGCATTTCTCCTTATATTTACTACTTACGCGGACCATTTGGTTTGCTCGGTGAGCACGCAATTTCCCATCAGGGTGTGCTCAACAGCGCGACTTTGCTGAAAGCGGAATTGGAACATACCGCCTGGCAGGTTTCGGCGCAGTGGGTTCTGACCGGTGAGCCAGCTTCGTTCAGCGGAATCGTTCCGCTGCACCCCTTTAATCTCACGAGCGGAGGATGGGGAGCATGGCAACTTGTGGCGCGGTACGGTCAGCTCGATATCGACGCTGCCGCCTTTCATGGTTTTTCCAATCCCGCCGTGTCAGCCAGTTCAGCCACTTCCTGGTCCGTGGGAATCAACTGGTGGCTTAACAAAAACGTTCGAGTGTTGATGAGTTACGCGCATACCGGGTTCGACGGGGGAGGCGGATTTAATCCCGTTGACCCGATTACGCTACTTCCACCAGCCATCGTGACTCAGCAGGATGAAAATGTCTTTTTCACCCGGTTCCAACTGGCGTTTTAGCCAGGAGCAAACGGTTATTCGATGAGGATGGCCCTGACGCAAACCAGGAAATCCGAGCCGGACACCGGTATTGTAGTGCGGGGTGCTCCTGAGGCAGACTGGAAGTCGTTCATGTTAGCGTGGACTCAAAACGATGAGCGGTCGTAAGCATCGCTGCGAATTCCAACATTCTGCGGCAAAACTCAACACTTTATGAACACAAAAAAACTCAGCATCCGCAACCAACTGGCCGGGACAGTGCAGGCAATTGTGCGTGGCCCGGTTGTCCCTGAAGTCATCGTCAAGACCACAGCCGGCACGCTCGCGTCAGTGATCACGACAAGCTCAGTCCGGGATTTGAAGCTCAAGAAAGGGGACAAGGTGTTCGTCATGATCAAAGCCACGGAAGCGTCCATTCAAAAGGAGGACGTCTGAACCGCTGGGCAGTCCTGTTCAGATTCTTGGCGCTAGCCAACGCAGCTTTCGCCACGACGGCGTTGCCAGCGGCGACCATCAACGTCTTCGCCGCTGCCAGTCTAACCGAGAGCTTGAAACAAATCGCCGCAACCTACGAGAGACGAAGTGGCGACAAGGTGATTTTCAACCTGGGCGCATCGAGTTTTCTAGCTCGGCAAATTGAGGAAGGCGCTCCCGCCGACATCTTTTTTTCCGCCGATGAAGCAAAGATGGACGGTTTGGAGTCGAAGGGACTCATCATGAAGGAAACCCGTAAGAGTCGATTGTCGAACTCGCTTGTCATCGTAATCGCCAGCGAGAAAGGCGCGGCCATCACGAATCCCAAAGACCTGGCCACCGACAAGGTGAAACGACTCGCGCTCGCCGAACCGAAAACAGTTCCGGCCGGCATCTACGCCAAAGCATTCCTCCAAAAGCAAAACCTCTGGCCCGCAGTCCAGGCCAAGGTTGTGCCGACCGAGAACGTCCGCGCCGCGCTGTCCGCCGTGGAAGCTGGCAACGCAGAGGCTGGCATCGTTTACAAGACCGACGCCGCGATTTCGAAGAAAGTGCATGTGGCATTG
>JBDTOW010000069.1:0-10376 GCA_039933075.1 Verrucomicrobiota bacterium
CCTGGGCGCAGCCTGTCAGCATGGCAACGCGGTATTTCTTTTGGCCGGCAGACGGTGTGATCGGTGCGATGAGTTCCGCCGAAAATTTGTCCTGCACCGTCGGAGTCATCGCTTCGAGTTCGCGCAGGCGTTTGGGGAGCAGGTTCAGCAATCCGCTGCGGCGGACGAACGTTTGCAGACCCAGTTGTTGATACAGCCGGAGCAGGTAACCGACGAGGTGCAGCCGATTTAAATCCATGAAAAGCCAGCGCAGCGTGAGGCTGCGAATGAGGCTGCGTTTGGGCGAATCAAGCACGCCGCTCTGTTCCGCTTCGGCGCGCGCGTGCTCGAAAAGCTCGGCGTAGTTGACTCCGGCGGGACAGGCGGTCATGCAGGCCAGGCAACCGAGGCAGAAATACATTTCGTCGGCGAAAGTCTGCGTGGGTTCGAGCCGGCCATCGGCGATGGCGCGCATGAGCGAGATGCGGCCGCGCGGGCTGTTCCGTTCGAGCTTGGTGGCGTCATAGGTCGGACAGGTGGGCAGGCAAAGGCCGCAATGCATGCACTGTTGCAACACGGAGTAATCGAGGTCTTTCAAATGCGAATGGCGCGCGGCGCCGGGCAGCGATGCTGGCATGAGTTTTTGCGTCAAGGATTCATTCATAAACCTACACGTCGACCGAACAGGAGTTGCTTATTCTCCATGCCGTTTCTGGCAAAGCAATCTCGCATTGGTTCGGTAAGCCGAGCCGCAAGGTGTTCCGAAGGAACAAATGCGATACGTCGAGAACCTACGCCTCAAACAGATCCTTAATGACGATCCGGAAATCGGGGAGTAGCGACTCCGTAAGCACTTCGCGGTTTGCCAGAATGCCTTTGAGGGAAAGACCGTATTGGCTGCCGTGGTAAATCTCCACGTTGTCGTAACGCGGATCGATCATCCAGAGCCTGGGCAGATTCAGATCTTCGTAGATTACTTTCTTCGTCACGGTATCGGTGCGATGATCGTCCGAACTAACGATTTCCGCCGCCAGCCAGATCTTCCCCGTGGCCGCCGTGACCAGCGCCAGGTCCGGCCGGAGCATCGTGCCGGCTTTCAATTGAACGAGAGAACGCGGCGGGAGCAGGCGTGACACCGAAACGCCGACCAGACTCGACGTGACTTTCGTGTGAAGACGAGCGCAGATCGTTTCGTGTCGAACGCCCGGCGGCGAACGGCAGATTGTCTCGCCGTGCACCATTTCTTCGTAAGGCTCGCTCATGGAATCGCCAGGACCTTGCGCAGAAACCGGCCTGTGTGCGAGCGTTTGTTCCGCGCAATTTGCTCGGGCGAACCTTCGGCCACAATCTGACCGCCCGCGTCACCCGCCTCCGGGCCGAGATCGACAATCCAATCCGCCTCGGCGATCAGATCGAGGTTGTGCTCGATGACGATCACCGAATGGCCAGCGTCGACCAGGCGTTGCAGGACCTCGACCAGTCGGCGCACATCGGCCATGTGCAATCCGATCGTTGGCTCTTCTAAAATAAAAAGTTTTCGTTTGGCCGGCGGCTCGAACAGATTTAGTTGGTCTTTCAATCCCGAAAGCAAGTGGGTCACGAGTTTCAGTCGCTGCGCCTCGCCGCCGCTCAAAGTGGGGCTGGTCTGGCCCAGCTTCAAATAATCGAGGCCCGTATCGCGCAATGCTTCGAGCGGTTGCCGGATACGTTTGAACGCAGCGAAAAAGTCGATCGCCTCGGCGACGCTCAGGTCCAGTACCTGCGCCACATTTTTTCCATTGAACTGAATGTCGAGGGTTTCCCGATTGAATCGCGTGCCGTTGCAAGTCTCGCAGCGCACAAACGCCGGCGGCAGAAAATTCATTTCGAGCTTGATGGTGCCCGCGCCTTCGCATTGAGGACATCGTCCCTGGGCGCTGTTGAAAGAAAACCGGCCGGGCGAATAGCCGCGCAACCGCGCCTCGGGCACCTGGGCGTACAATTGTCGAATCTCGTCGAAGAATCCCACGTAGGTCGCCGGAGTGGATCGCGGTGTGCGCCCGATGGGTGATTGATCGACCTCATAAACTGCCTGAATGGCTTCGAAACCACTCAGCTCAAGAGGTTGAATCGACGCCTTTGGATGCGCTATCTTCGTGCTAAGGGCTGGCAACAGGCATTCGCGAATCAGGGTGCTCTTTCCCGAACCACTCACGCCCGTGACAACGACGAGGCGGTTGAGAGGAAAGCGAACGGTCAGATGTTTTAGATTGTTCGCGGAAGCGTCGTGAAGGACCAAAGTAGGACAGGCGTCCCGCCTGTCCCGGACAACCGACCGTGTCCCCTTATTTCCCGTCAGGGCAGACTTCGCACGATCGCGAATTTTTTCTCGGGGCAGGCGGGACGCCTGCCCTACGTTAACAGGCCTTCGCTCGCCACGGGCCGGAAAGCTTCGCTTCTGACGCAGGCATTGTCCAGTCGTCGATTCTTCATGCCGCAGCAGTTCCGCCAATGTGCCACTTGCCACCAATTGGCCGCCATGCACGCCCGCACCGGGCCCGAGGTCGACGATGTGATCGGCGCGGCGCATCGTCTCCTCGTCGTGCTCGACCACCACGAGCGAGTTGCCGCGGGCCTGGAGGATGGCGAGCGCGGCAAGCAACTGTTCGTTATCGCGCGCGTGCAGGCCGATGGTCGGCTCATCGAGCACGTAAAGCACACCGCTCAAATTGGAACCAAGCTGCGCCGATAGTCGAATGCGCTGTCCTTCGCCGCCGGACAAAGTGGTGACGCCGCGGCCCAATTGCAGATAGCCCAGTCCGACCTCGCGGAGGAACCTTAGCCGCTCCAGAATCTCGGGCGAAATATCCCGCGCGATTAAAGCTTCGCGCCCTTTGAACTTGAGCGAGTGAAAATAGGCGAAGGCTTGATCGACGGACGATTGGGCGAAGGTGTCCATTGTGGGCGCGGATGCCTCGCTCTTGTTCCCGATACGGGACAGGCGAGACGCCTGTCCGACGTTGAGACGCACGGCGCGGGCGATCGGATTCAGGCGGGAGCCGTTACATTCCGGGCAGATCTCCCGTTTGCCTTCCTGCCAGCCAAACCACGATTCCTCGATCGCGTCCGCGTTGGCTCCGCGATCCACGTCTGGCAGATAAAACAATTCGCCAAATCCACGGCACTTCAGGCACCAGCCGCGGGCCGAGTTGTAACTGAACATTTTGGGATCGAGTTGGTCGAAAGAGCGTCCGCAGCTCGGGCAGGCCCGCTCGATCGAGTGTACTGAAAGTTTTCCGGCGTCATCGAGGGCGAACAATGTGCCATGCCCAAGATCCAAAGTTTCATCGATGATCTGTTGCGGTGTCCGCGAACGTAGGGCAGGCGTCCCGCCTGCCCTCCGGTGCGGCAGGTGTGACGCCCGTGCCGCCCTGGGAGTCTCTAAAACACCCACGACAACTTCCACATCATGTTCGCGGAAGCGATCCAGCCGGAACGGTTTGCCCGTCGGACAGATTTTTCCATCAGCGCGAATCTCAGCGTAGCCATGTTTGGCGGCCCATTCGGCAACGTCAGTGTGAAAGCCTTTGCGGTTCCTGACGACCGGAGCCAGCAACTGCAGATGGCCACGTCGCTTTATCTCCGCCTGCAATCGCCGCGCAAGCTGGTCGCGGGTCTGCGCTTCGACAGGAACCTGGCACTCCGGACAGTGCTGGGTGCCGAGACGCGCGAAGAGCAGGCGCAGGAAGTGATAGATCTCCGTGACGGTGGCCACCGTGCTTTTGCCGCCGCCGCGCGTGTTGCGTTGCTCGATGCTGACGGTGGGCGGGATTCCCGTGATCAAATCAACGTCGGGCCGGGCGAGTTGCTCGACAAACTGCCGGGCGTAGGTGTTCATCGAATCGAGAAAGCGCCGCTGGCCTTCAGCAAAAATAAGATCAAACGCCAGCGTGCTCTTGCCTGAACCGCTGACCCCGGTGATTACCACGAACTTTCCGCGCGGAATCCTCAAAGAAAGGTTTTTGAGATTATGTTCGCGCGCGCCATGGATGGAAATAACGCCATCGGCTGCCGCGGATTCAACAGTTGTCTTCATCGCCTGGAATCGATCGGGTTTCCTAAATGCTTCCGGAAATGGCCGGCGATTCGCGACCACAGACGTTCCGTTACTACCGGATCGGGCACCATGTGAGTGAGGCCGGAAAGCGGCAGAAGTTCAAAATCCTTGCCGGCCCGGAAGAGCGCGTCAGTCAACTTGAGAGTGTGCCGAAAGAAAACATTGTCGTCCGAAGTGCCGTGCACCAGCAAAAGAGGGCGGCTCAAATCTCCGGCATAGGTCAGGAGCGAACCTTCCTTGTAGGCCGCCGCGTCAGTCTCCGGCAGGCCCAGATAACGCTCGGTATAATGCGTGTCGTAATCAAGCCAATCGACTACCGGGGCGCCCGCCATCCCCGCCCGGAAAATATCCGGACGTTTGAGGACCGCCAGCGCGGACATGTAGCCGCCGAAGGACCAGCCGAAAATTCCCACGCGCTCGAGATCGAGCTCGGGGAAGGTTTCTCCGAGCGCTTTCAAGCCGGCGACCTGGTCATCGAGCGGGACCGATCCAAAATGTTTAGCGATTGCCCTCTCCCATTCACGACCCCGGCCCGGAGTGCCGCGCCCGTCGATCGAAACAACAATGAAACCCTGGTCCGCCAGCCACTGTTTCAGAATGTGCGGGCTCATGGCAGCAACAACCGTCTTTCCGTGCGGCCCGCCATAAACATCGACGAGCACGGGGTAGCGTCTCCTGGCATCAAAGTCGCGCGGGCGCACGATCGATGTGTAGAATCCGTTGCCACTGCCGACCTTCACCAACTGGGCTCGTGGGACGAAGGATGGATTCTCCGCCACCGATGGCAGTTCGCCAATCAACGAACCATCCGCCCGGTGGACCGTGGTTTTTGGCATCGCTTCCAGTGACATCTCTCGATGCACGTAAATGGAATGGTCCTTCGCAAAGGTCGCGCTGTTCAGGCCGATCGACTTTGTCAGGGCAACACTTTCACCTCCGGTCAAGGGGACGCGACGCAAGTGCGACTGAGTTGGATCTGTGCTGGCGTTGAAATAGACATGGCCGGGTTTCGTGTCCACATCGACGAACCCCTGATAACCGGCGCCAGGGGGGACCAGCACTCGCTCGAATTGACCGTCGCCGCGGCGCAGCTCCAACTGCGGCGCGCCCTCGCGCTCACTCGTCCACAAAAATCCGCTGCCGCCCTCCAGCCACACCGGGACCTGTTGGTCGAGGTTCAACCAAACCGGGTCGTGTTCGAACAGCAGCGGTGCGGTTTTTCCTGTTTTGAGATCCACCTTGAGCAGCGCCAATTCTTTTTGATCGCGGGTCTGCACCTCCACCGTTAAGGGGCCGTGCTCGTCCCAATCTACTTTGGTCAGATACGGATAGCGCCGGGCGTCCCATTGGATCCAAATAGTTTTGCCGCCTCGCGCCGGCGTTATTCCGAGCCGCACCTTGGCATTGGCTTTGCCGGGCCGCGGATAAAACGACGGATGTGGCGGTTGCTCGGGTTTGGCTGGGTCGGTCACATACCAGACTTCCACCTCGGACGCGTCGGTTTCTTCGTAGACGATAAAGCGTGAATCGGGCGACCACCAGTAGCCGGAGTAGCGATCCATTTCTTCCTGCGCCACAAATTCCGCGAGACCATGAGAAACTCGTTCGGTACCGCCAAACGTAAGCCGGCGCTCGTTTCTTTTGGTAAGATCGAAAACATAAACGTCGTAGTCGCGCACGTAGGCAACGTTCTTTCCATCCCTCGAGAGTTTTGGATCGAGAATAGTTCCGGGATTCGTCTTGAGTTCCCGGACTTCGCCGGTCGAGCGTCTGACTGTGTAGAGTTTTCCCGAAAGACTAACCAGGATAAGAGTTCCGTCCTCGGAGAGCTGAAAACTCGTAAAACCGCTTACGCTCACTCGCATCCGTTCGCGCCGCGCTTTCTCCTCGGGCGAAAGCTTTTCTTCAGCGCCATTGAGAAGCTGTTCCGGAGTGAGAAGTTCCCGGGTCCGGCCCGTGGCGACATCGAATTCATAAAGCTGCAGTTTTGGCAAGCGTGGTCGTGCCCGCAAGAAAAGCACTGCCTTGCCATCGGGTGTCGGCTTGGCCATGATCGGCCGGCCCAGGGTGAAGCCGCGGGTTTCGGAGTAGTCCCGCAGAAAGTCGGATGCCAAAGGGGCGGCCCTCTCGGATTCTACGGGTTGTCCGTGGATAACCGCGGTAAAGAAGATGCCGGCGCATAACCCGACACGAAAAGAGATGGCTCGCATGTTCCGAAGTCTATCAGGGCGGCGAAGAGCCGATCAAGCAAGCGTCAGCGTTTTCCACGCAGTTTCCAGCCGTGCTCGTTCACCTCGAGATCGGTGTAACCGGCGTAGCGATCGTAAACGTGTTCCATTTCTTCGATCGAATCAAAGTAACCGACAATGAACGCGGCGCTGAAGGATTGACCCGGTTTGATCGGCTGGCCCCCGAATTCCTCGATCATGCAGACGTATCCGCGCTGATGGCACCAGGCCTCATAGACCACGGACGGCGCGAGGGTCATCCCGGCCAGCCAGGGGCCATCGCGGCCAGTCTTCGGATCGCGCAGGTGATAGGCCCGGATGAAGCGCCGTGGTATCTTGCCGGCATCGCGCCGGTACTCGAACTTCTCGTCCGGCGCAAAGTCTTTGAAAAATTCGAGCGAAGGTATTCTTCCGATGTAACTCAGATAAACCTCGCTGAACGTGTCGCCGGCGTTGTGTTTGATGTGGCCGGGCATGTCCAGGCGCAGGAACATCGCTTCGCTCGCGTTGACGGTCGTGACTTTGTCGCGCGAAAGAAAGTACCGTTTGCCAGCGGGAAACACGATGATTTGGCTCCATTCCGAACCGGTCTTCTTCCCGGGCGCCGCCAGGTTGTATTTGAAATTCATTTCGACCGCCACAAAATCCGTCCCGCGGATCAGCCGCGTGGGAAGTTCCTTCGCTCGCGTGCAGATTTGCGGACCCTCGATACTCCTCTTCGCGCGATTGCCGTGATAAGGGTTGTTAAACAAGTAGGGAAGATCGCCAGGGAGCCGCTCTCGATATGCTTCGTCGCTTCCCGGTTCCATGATCCAATCGACAATGTCCAGCCCGAACCCGGCGTCGCGAAAGCCAGTCGCTCGATCGAGAAAAGATCCGCCTGCCACGCCGGTGACATATCCGCGCTTGCGAACGACCGCCTCGAGATCTCCGGTCGTGATTCGGATCTGTTCGTCATTTTCCGAGACATCGATGGAGGAGGCTGGAGCGATTGGTTCACGATTTGCGGGATCTTTGATCGCGGCGCAGGAAACCAGAAAAGCGCCCGTCAGGGCCGGCAGCCAGCAAATGGCATGGTATTTCGACGTCCGATATGCGTTGGGCATGCCAGAGAGGCTTCCGCAAAGAAGCTGCAACTGTAAAGCATTATTCGGGAGCCCCGGCCGTCTGAAGAGGATGCAGGACGGATTTCTACAAAAGGAAACAGGGGAAGAACGTCCAAATCGACAGCGCAACCGTAATAATTCTAAACTCATCTTGGCAAAAGCAATCATGATGGGTTCTATTCTGTCCGAGGCGCTCCGGACCGAGTTGAGCCGTGCCAGCGCAACCACGAGCATAAATGAAAAAGCCATCGTTGCTGATTATCTTTCTCACTGTCTTTATCGACCTGGTCGGATTCGGCATCGTTTTGCCGCTGCTGCCGATCTACAGCAAGAATTTTGGCGCCAGCGGCTTCATAGTCGGACTCATCATGGCCTCCTACTCGCTGATGCAATTTCTTTTCGCGCCGTTCTGGGGCCGGCTTTCCGATCGCATTGGCCGGCGGCCCGTGCTTTTAGTCAGCACGGCGGGCGCCGCTCTTTCGTACATCTGTTTCGCGCTGGGTTCGGCACTAACCGGACAAACCGCGCTGCTGGCGCTGCTGGGATCTCGTTTGGTCGCGGGGATCTGTGGGGCGAACATCACCGTCGCCCAGGCATATATCGCCGATGTAACACCGCCGGAGGAACGGTCGAAGAAGATGGGGTTGATCGGGATGGCGTTCGGTTTGGGGTTCATTTGCGGACCGGCGCTGGGGGCGTTCAGCCACCATTTTTTTGGTCAGACCGGTCCCGGCTGGACCGCCGCCGTTCTGTGCGCCGCGAATTTCTTTCTCGCGCTCGCCATTCTTCCCGAGAGCTGGAAGCCGACCTCCGAGCAGTCGGCTCGGCGCCCGGCTCTGGCTCAGTGGCTGCACACGTTGCAGCGTCCCAAAGTGGGGTTTCTCATCATTCTGTTTTTCCTCGCCACCTTTTGCTTCACCTGTTTCGAAACGACCCTCGGTCTGTTGATGGGGCAAAATTTTCATCTTGATCCGAAGAAAGGTGAAGACGCGAAAACCATTGGCTATCTGTTTGCCTATTGCGGGATCGTGGGGGCGTTGGTCCAGGGTGGCGCCATCGGCCGGCTCGTCAAAAAAATGGGAGAGCCCGCGTTGATTACGGTCAGCCTGTTCCTGGTGACAGCCGGAATGGCGCCTCTGCCATTCATGGCTCATTGGACGGGAGCGCTCCTCTTTCTGGGCTTGCTTTCCATCGGCTCGAGCCTGGCACGACCGCCGATCTTCGGCATGATTTCAGTGTTGACCCCGGCGAACGAACAGGGGGCGACACTCGGTGTGGCACAAGGAGTCGGGAGCCTGGCGCGCATTGTGGGCCCGACGTTCGCCGGCACTTTGTTCGATGTCAAACCCGCTCTGCCGTATTTGATATGCAGCGGCATTTCCCTGGTGGCCGGCCTGCTCGCCTGGCAGTACCTGTGCCGAGCGAACCAGCCTCTGGTTGAAGGCAAAGTGCAGAACGCCAGCTAGCGAAGCTAGCGTCGGTTCAAAAACAAACCTCGTGTTGATCCCGTTCTTCGACCTTTCGGGCCGGTACATGTTTAGCGCGTGCAAGCAGCGGTGAAGGTTTGGAGTCCCGCCTTCAGGCTAATGCCTTTCGGTAATTCGACGCACTTGTCCCGGAGGGACATCGTGAAAACAGCCCAGCGTTTCAATTGAAACGCTGGGATGCATGCCACGTCGGCAAGAGTCCCGAAGGGACGGCTGAATGCGCACCCGCCGGCACCATCTTTCAACCGTCCCTTCGGGACTCGAATTCGACCGCCCACATTCCCGGCGTTGAAACGCCGGGCTATTATCGATGTGTCCCTCCGGGACAGACTTCCGCCGAATTTCCGAAAAGCATTAGGCTTTGGCCGGTTCCTGGTCCCACCTGCGGTCATAATGACAATTGATGTCCTATCGCAACGCGGCGTAGACCCGATGCACGTCGTCGTGGTCGTCGAGGGCGTTGAGGAACTCGACGACTTTCGCGCGCGCGGACTCCGAGAGTTCGGGGAAATTCTTGGCGACATAACGCATTTCGGAGGCGATGATCTTCCAGCCAGCGGTTTTCAGGGCCTTGGAAACGGAATCGAGATCTCTAAGCTCTGTCAGGAAACGCCCGCCTTTTTGGCCGGCGGGAACCTCTTCGGCTTCGAGCGGTTCAAAGTCCTGTGCGCCAGCCTCAATGGCGTCGCCTTCGGCGTCGCGGTTGGGGTCAGCATGGGTGGCTTCGACGACGCCGAGGTGGTTGAAGAAAAACGCCACGCTGCCGGGTGAGCCGAGCGCACCGGTTTTAAACAAATTGCGAATCTCCGGCGCGGTGCGGTTACGGTTCTCGGTCAGGCACTCGACAACGACCGGCACCTTGTGCGGAGCGAATCCCTCGTACGTGATAACCTCGAAGATGACTTTTTCATCCGTTAACCCCGCGCCCTTCTTAACGGCGCGTTCGATGGTGTCTCGGGTGACGGAACCTTTGCGGGCTTTCTCCATCGCTCCGGCGAGGCGCGCATTCGTGTCGGGGTCAGCGCCGCCGAGCTTCGCGGCGACCATGATTTCGCGGACGAGTTTGACGACCATCTGCCCGCGCTTCTGCGCGTTGGCTTCGCGGCCAGCTTGTTTCCATTGTGCGCCCATAGTGGTCGTTACGCGGCACAGCCATGAACTCTCTGTCGTAATGCCTGCAAAATCTCTCGGTATCTCTGCGGCTCCCGCTCAACTTGACCAGCGTCGCTGAGGGCGGGACCCAGCGGTCTGTCGCGAGCTGCCTTCAATCGCCCAAGCCAATCGAACTTGGCGTACAACTGCAAGCGCCCTTCGTTAAACACAAACCGGGAAGACCTTCTCCGGGTCGATCTTTAAGTCTTTGATCGCCTTCTCTACGACTTGCGGAGTGATGGCGCCCTTTTGTGAGAGCGCATAGAGCGTGGCAACCACGGTTGATTCGGCATCGATCTCAAAGAAGCGACGCAAATTTTCCCGCGTA
>JBDTOW010000070.1:0-10361 GCA_039933075.1 Verrucomicrobiota bacterium
AAGGAATTGCGCCACGAGTCGCCTGTGCTGGATACTCCGGAACGCATCGCGGAATTGTTGCGCGAAAACAACCGCCTTTTCGAAGTCGAACATTTCCAGATTGTCCTGCTCAACACCCGGAGAAAGTTGATTCGCGTAGAAAATGTTTCGAGTGGAACGCTGGATACAATCTTGGTGCATCCGCGCGAAGTCTTCAAGGTTGCCATCGCGGCTAATGCCTCGGCGATTGTGCTTGTCCATAATCATCCCAGCGGCGATCCGGCGCCTTCCGAAGCTGACATCAAAGTGACACGCGACTTGATTCGCGCGGGGCAACTCCTGAAGATCGAAGTGCTGGACCACATCATCCTGGGCCGAAAAACACATGAACGATCCAAAGACTTTTCGTCGTTGCGGGAACTTGGATATTTTTACAACTAACGATTGGATTCGTCGCTGGGTATCAGAATTGCCGCGTGAAACAAGGATTTCTTCGGTAGGGTGAGACTCCGTCGAACCCTGATCGAGTCATGGGTTTATGATTCATCCCACCGCCGTCATTCATCCCACCGCTCAACTCGACCCGACTGTGCAAGTTGGGCCTTACGCGGTCATCGACGAACACGTTGTAGTCGGAGCTGATTGTTGGGTCGGTCCGCACGTCCATCTGACCGGTCACACAACCATCGGAACACGGAACCACTTTCATGCCGGCTGCGTCATCGGGGATGCGCCGCAGGATTTGAAGTATGCGAGCGAACCGACGAAGCTGCGGGTTGGCGATCGCAATCGTTTTCGCGAACACGTGACGGTGCATCGCTCGAACAGCCTGAGTGAAGAGACGGTGATTGGTTCCGATAATTTTCTGATGGCGCACAGTCATGTGGGCCATAACTCGCGCTTGGGAAATTCGATCATCCTGGCCAACGGCGCGCTCGTGGGAGGTCATGTCAGCATCGCCGATCGCGCGTTCATTTCCGGCAATTGCCTTGTCCATCAATTTGTCCGGGTCGGAATGCTCGCGTTGATGCAAGGCGGGGCAGCCATCAGCAAGGACTTGCCGCCTTTCACGATCGCGTATGGCGACAATTCGATCTGCGGTCTCAATACGGTCGGCTTGCGTCGCGCTGGCGTGAACAGCGCACAGCGCATGGAACTGAAGCGCCTCTACCACGCGCTATTCCGTGAAGGCGAGAATATCACAACCTTGCTCGCAGGTGCGCAGAAGAACTTCCCGGGTGAATACGCGCAAATTCTTCTCCAATTTATTGCCTCGTCACAACGCGGTGTTTGCCGACCAATCGTCTCTTCACGCCGGTCACCTGAAGACGAATCCCAAGGGGGGTAGACAGGCGCACCTGGTTGTGCGCCTATCTATTTGAGGAAGGAGCTGCAGCACGAGATCACTTTGATGGTCATGATTGAAGTCCCCTGCGCCAACAATCTGCCAGCCAGCCGGGAGTAAAGTCGTCGCCGAAGATCGCGGCCAGCGCGCCGCACATCGCTCGGCCCACGGTGCAATGCGCGCACGGAAATTCCGGATGGGGTGGCGTCGGGCGCAGAGGCAACCAGTCCACGTCGGGCGCGGTCGCATCGTTGACGTCGGTGTCGGCGGCGCTGATGGCGGTCACGGGCCGCCAAAAGTTGTAGGCATACTTGGCGTCAAAGACGGCGTAGGCGGCGTCATCCCCGGCCATTTGCATCAGCGCAAAAGCGGGCGCGCTATCGACGAGGGACGTGCTTTTGGCAGCGACCACCTGTTTGGCCACGCTGTTCATCGTGTAACCTGGAACATCGATGATGAACAGCGCGATGTCTGTTTGTTCGGGAGTGCGAGTGGCGCTGTTGGTTGCGCCGAGACTTTTAATCTCATTGAAATCGGTCGCCCACTGAGCGCTCGTTAACGCTGGGGATGGACCGGGCCGAAACTGCGAGGGGCTGTGGAGCACCCACGAGGTAACGTAAGGCATTTGTTGATTCACGGGCGTCGTGGGTCCCCCCGGCGTCGGCGACCATAAACCGGGCCCTCCCGGGAAGGCATTAGAAACTGTCAACATCGCGCCGTCGGATGTTACCAGAGTTACGGTTTGTGCAAACGGAAGTAGCGTTCCGACGAGTTGAGCGGCGACGACAATTCCCAGCGGGTGTTGTTGGTCTTCGGCACTTCGACGCCTGGCTGCCAGTTTGGCGGAGTAAGGCTCGGAGTAGATTCGAGTACAAATCCGCTGAATGTGTTCGGCCAGGACAGGCTTAACTTGCCGTCAGTCGTTAGCGCAGCGGCGAGCGCAGGCAATGGCAAGAACACGAAGCTGTTGGTGCTCGTCACGCTGCCATGCGGCGTCACAATGGTAATGGGGCCAGAAGTGGCATCGGGCGGAACGACAGCAGTAATGTTGAGATCGAGGTCGTCGTTCACGGCGTTGGAGAACGCAGCCCCAATGCCATCAAAGAGCACGCTTGTTGCACCGGTAAAGTTCGTGCCGGTGAGCGTTACTGTCGAGCCGGGCGAAGCGCTGAGGGGAGAGAACCGTGAGCCGGTCAATCCCGGCGGCGGCGTGGCATACCACTTCAAAAGAAAGGTCCCCCACATCGAATCGTCAATGGAGCCGGGGTATTTGGCTGCCACTTTGATGGAGTAACCGGTTCCTTGCACTGCAGCGAAGCTGACGCGGCTCCCCGTCCTGTTGGCGTAATTGTCGTTGCTGCCGAGGACCGAGAGTTGATCCAACCGATCGCCTGCCAACACTCCAATGGTTGTGTCGAATTTGTTGCTTAACGTCAGGTCGAACGTGACCCAACCCGTCGCGTCAGCCGTCCAACGATACCAAACCGAGAACGCCCAAAGTTGAGCATCCGTGAGGAGCGGTTCATCGGGTTCAGGCAGCGCATACCGTGTGGTGCCCACGATCGTACTCTCTCTACCGACAATCGCAACTTGATTGGTGAAGTCGTCGTTTGCCAGCGGGAGACTGAAGGTCCATGCGAAATCATCAACGGGCGAACCTTCACTGGTTCGATCAAAATTGCCGTCCAGCATTTGACCCGAGACGTCACGGGCGCTGCCAAGAATCCTGCACGTGTAATTGGTGGTAAACAGGAACCTCGCGAACGGCTCGGCGTGGAGGAAACGAAGCGTCTGGTCGTTATTCGTCCACTCGAACGCGCCGTTCATCGGCGGAGAGATCTGGAACCCGGCCTCGACGCTAGCCCGATCCATTGGCAGGCTGAAGATGATTTCGATGAGATCATCGGGCTGGGTCTGGTTGGCCACGGGAAGGGATCCGACCACTATGACAGGCAGGCTGGTATTGGTCAAAGCCTGGAGCGCGCCGGCCAGATTGAGCCGGCCTCCGGTGACGGTTTTGTTCTTCAAAGCGGGGCGCTGGTCCACTCCGTGCCGTATGGCGGCCTTGATCTCCAGCCCGGTGGCTTCGGGTTTCGCGGCCGCCAAAAGCGCAACGGCGCCCGCCACATGCGGCTGGGCGGCCGAAGTGCCTGAAAAGGACGAAACGTAGTTGAACCTTCCGAAGTGCTCGGCACCCCCAGCGGCGCTGCCAGGTCCACCGTGCTGCGTCCGTAATCGGAATAGGAGAGCAGCTCATCAGAGAAGTACGAGCCAGTGACTGAAATCGACCAACGGCTGTTCGGCGAGTCAAAGGAGAACACATCATTGTTATAGCCATTATTGCTTGCGTCGAAAACAGTGAGGATGCCCTCATTCCCCGCGGCATTGACTGCGTCTTTTAGAGGGCGACGGTTCCCACCACCATATTGGCTGTTGCTGATGACCCGCACGTTAACGCCCCTTCTCTTCATGGCTATGACGTAATCAACCGCTTCCAGAAATTCGGCCATCGTCCCGTCATGGAATGCCAGCGCCATGAGCTTCACTGTCCAGTTAATCCCGGCGATGCCTGTCCCGTTGTTGCCCACCGCGCCAATGACGCCGGCTAATCCAGTTCCATGAAACCCCAAAGACCCGCCTGTATCGATTGGATCGCCGGAGTGTGTGCGTGCATCAATGCCGTAAACGTCGTCCACGTACCCGTTCCCATCGTCGTCAATGCCGTTGGTAGCTTTGTCGTTCCCGTTGGCGTCGAGGCCGGTCTCCCCCGGATTCCGCCACATGTTTGCCACCAGGTCCTCATGCTTGTAATTCACGCCAGTGTCGATGACCGCCACAACCACGTTAGTGCTGCCGGTGGTAACCGCCCAAGCCTGAGGTGCGCTGATTTTCTCGAGGTTCCATTGTGAGCTGTACTGAGGGTCGTTGGGCGTGACTGTTGGAGAGGCAACCGCAGTGAGCGATTGTGGCCGAGCACTCGCACCGAGGTTGGTCCACGGTTGCAGCGGCTCGGGCGACTCGGTCACACTGGAATCGTTCCAAAACGGTCTGTCACCGCCCCCGCTGCGGAGACGGAGCGTTCGCCGTCCGGATCGAGCGAATCACCTGCGTTAGCCACCGGCCGGTGATAGCGGGGACATAGTTCGGCTCGACGGCCAGCACCGTGCCGAGCGCTTGAAACGCATTCATCCCTTGGCGGACGCTCATGCCCTCCGGCACCTTCACATGCTGCCAGCCGATCTGATGGAAGTTGCGTTTGACCTCCGCGCCGATGGAGAGATTGCCAATGGCGGCGGCGTAACTGTCCGGCCCGTCTTTCCATTTCACCAGCAGTTCGCCCGCGGCGTAGCGACCGGAGAGATCAAGACGCGATGTTTCATTTGAAGACAAGGCCGCGTGCAGGTGTTGGGCCAGCAGCACGCACAGCAGGAGCAGGGGCATTGACTTCATAGGGTTGGGTTCCTTTCTACGGCGTTGACGAACATGCGGGCGCTATCGACGAGGGAGGTGCTTTTGACTGAGATTTTAGGCGCGGTGCGGAGTAGCGAGAGTGCGATGTCGGTCCAGTCGGTGATGACGTAGAAGAGCGCAAAGAGAGGAGCGGAGGATTGATCTCAGCAGGAAAAGATCTGACCGCCATTCCGTATTCAGGACCAGCCCTCTTCCTTTGTGTTCTCTCGCGGCCAACTTCGATTTTCGGTTTGAAGTCGCTCGCGGAAAGTAAGTTGAAGCTTTAACTCCAACTCACCGATGCGCCGCAGTCGTTGATCGCAGACGTGATGTTTGCAATCCAAAATCCGAAGTTCGAAATCCGAGTTCTGAAAGAAATCCGAAACCCGAAGTCCGAAAGCTCCTGTTTCAACCGTTGACCCTAATTCCGGCAATTCTAACCACGAAACACACGAAACACACGAAAGCAGAGACGGTTCGCCCGACGACACTACTCTCCCGCTGGGTGAATCACGGCGAAGCCGCAAACTCTTCCTTTTTCGTGTGTTTCGTGGTTCCAAATGCTCCTTTTAGGTTGACCTCGGAGCGCATTTTCCGCCCGGATGCAGAAGCCCATTTCGGTGTGCGGATTTCGGCCTTTTTTCGGGTTTCGGGAATTCGGAATTCGGATTTTGGTTTCAAATTCAAACGTTCCTCATTTTAGTTCATTCGATCGCGCCGGTCTGGTTTGGACCGGTGTGCGTTTAGTGGAGAAATCAATCTCGGCGAGCGGCGGCGCCTCCCACATTCGTATGTCACCGTCCTCTCCGGTGGAGAAAATTCGACGGCCATCCTTGGAAAAAGTAACGCCGCTGACCCAACCTCGATGGCCGTAAAGTGTCGCTAATTCGATCGCTTCGGCAGTGTCCCAGAGCTTCAGCGTGTTATCGCTGCTGGCAGTCACCAGGCGCGTGCCGTCGGGTGAAAACGCGATGGAGGGCACATACCCGGCGTGACCACGCAGCGTCTTGCTGAGGGTGAGTCCATCGCGCTGGACATGCCAGAGGTTGATGCTCACGGTGCCGCAACTCGCCAACCACTTCCCATCCCGCGAAAACTCCACCGTTGCCGTTAATTCCGCATGCGCTTGTTTCGCGGACAGTTTGCGGCCGCTCTTCCGCTCCCACAGCGAAACGGCGCCACCCTGATGACCAACGGCCAGCAGGGTGCCGTCGGGCGAGTAGGCAATGGAGGACACTTCCTCTTCGCAGCGGGCGAACGGACGCAACCGCAAAGTCGTTAATTCGCAGAGCATGATGTTCGTGTGACTGCCGAACATGATCTCGTGATTATCTGGTGAAAAACTGATTCCCACGGACAAGCCGTGGTTGCCCTCGATCGGGATCGTGTTTGTCCGTCGTGATCGCAGATCGAATATACCAAGAGTGGTCCGGGACGCCCAAGCGAGTCGATGGCCTTGCGGCTCGAAGGACAAACCAAAGAGCTCTCCTGGGGAGCCGGTCTGGAGCGAGTGCGTTCGAGTGCGATTCAACCGATCCCAGATGTGAATCGTGCCTGAAATATCCGCCGAAGCCAGCAGGCGTTCGTCGGCTGACATCCGGAGCCACCAATTATGGGTTGAATTTCTGAGGAGCAGGTTCCTTCCCAGAACCGCCGGTACATCCCACACCTTCACCGCACCGTTGGAGCTGATCGTGACGAGTCGCTCGCCATCCGCCGAGAAAGCGACATCGTAAACAGCATCATCATGTCCGCCGAGGGTGGCCAGTTCGCGCTCCATCTTGAGGTCCCACAGCCTCGCAGTGTGGTCCCGGCTGGCGGTGGCGAGGAGCCTCCCGTCCGGCGAGAAAGCAAGCGCAGTGACGCCCGCTTGATGCCCGCGAAGGGCACCCACTCTCCGATCTGATTTCATATCAAAGAGGTTGACGACGTCGCCCCATACGGCGGCCAAAAGCTCGCCGTCTGGAGAGAACATGCCCACAGACCACATGCCCACAGACCCATGGCCATGTTCCGCTAAAGAGGACGCCCCCCCGATCGGGTCCCACAGGCCAAGGTTCTCAGTGAGAGCGTTCCAATAGAAGAAACGACTGCCTTTGGGCGCAAACGTGACGAAAGTCTCGGAACGCTCCTTCATCCGTGCACCGGGGAGTGGCTTCAACGTCGTGACGTCCCAGAGGCCGATTACGCCGTCAGCAGAAGGAACCGCCAGGATCGTGCCGTCGCTCGAGAATTCAAGTTGCGAAACGCGCGCGGAGTAATCACCGAGCACCGCGCGTTCAGCATTCTTCAGCAAATCCCAAACCGACACTCGTTGCCTGTCACCGTCTTGGTAACACACAGCGAGGAGCCGACGGTCGGGACTGATGGTTGACTGTTTGGCGATTCCTCGCAACGGGATGACCTGACCTTTCTGGAAACCCGGCAGTTGATACAACGTGAGGGCGCGATTGGTATTGTCCACCGCCAGGGCTATCTCTTGATCTGGGCGCCAAAACCAGCGGTCGAAGGCGGGGTGCGACGGCAACCGCGGCGGAAGGGGAGTCCAGTCGCTTATGTTCCACGCCCGCAGCTCACTCCTGCGGTAGTCGAGGTTGTAAAGTGTATCCCCCACGCGGGTGAGATACACGGAGGATGCACCCACGCCCCACGGCAGTCCCGCCAGAATTCGCACGACCTCGCGTTGCTCCGTGGCCTGCCAAAGATAACGCCACTCGAACCCACGCAATCGCGGTGCAGGACGCCGCGCTCGTGGGCGTATTGAATCGCCTCGGCAATCGTCTGGATGCAGGCGGCCGCGTGTCTGGCCGACATGGGATTATCCCGCACCGCCTCCGCCAGGTTCCGGCCTTCGATGTAGTCCATCGAGAAGTACTGCTGGCCCTCGTGTTCGCCGACTTCGTGAATGGCAACAATGTTCGGATGCCGCAAACTGGCCGCGGCTTCGGCTTCCGCGCGGAACCGTTGTACCGATTCTTTGCCGGCAAAATGTCCAGCCAGGATCATTTTTACCGCCACGGTACGGTTCAAACTCACTTGCCGCGCCTTATAGACGACGCCCATCCCGCCGCGGGCGATCTCCTCTAAAAGTTCGTAATCGCCAAAGTAACGGAACAGAGGCAGGCGAGGCTCGCGCATCGAATTTGCCCCATCATCCGCCGCGGCATCCAACCCAAGCTGGAGCAGGCATTCGGGACACTGGCCCGTCGTTGTGCCTTCCGGCAGCACCGCGCCGCACGTGCCGCATTTGCGGGTCGTGACCATGACGTAGTTTAGTTTCGAAACATTGCATTACTGACCACCTCTATTCAGAAGCAAATTTTGCCAGAGCATACAAAGAATCGTCAGCCCCGCAGCGCTGCAAAGAGATGGCGGATTTCTTCATCGATTTCCTCGGGCCGGCTGACCGTGTGGCGATTTCCGCGCGCAAGAGTTCGCCGTAGCGCCGCCGCAATCGATGCACGGCAACTTGCACCGAACCGGCGGTCATATTCAGCCGGGGCGCCATTTCCGCGTAAGATTCCGCGCTTTTTTCGCCGGACAGATACATGCCCAGCGCCTCGAACAGTTGCGCTTTGCCGGCGGCCGCACATTCCTCCCGCAAGCGGGCGAAGACCTGGTCGAGCAAGGTCAGCGCCCACTGCCGCTGATAACTTTTTTCGGCGGGAAGGTCCGGCAGCGCTGCGAGCAGCACCTGATTTTCGAGCGTGGTTTCGTCCCAGGGATCAAAGGCATAATTACCGCCGCGCTTGTTCGTGTTCGCCCGGTCCCGTTGGTTGGCCAGAAAATGTTTGACCGATGCCAGCAGAACCGAGCGGAACCTGCCTTTCTCACGGTCCACCTGGCGGAGGTAATTCTTTTCCAGGAACTGCTCGAAGAAACCCTGGGTTAAATCCTTGGCCGTTTCTTCGTCGTGGCCGGATCGGCGAATGAACACGTAAAGCGGATACCAATAAGTGCGGCAAAGTTTTCCAAGACTTCTGCCGCTTGCGGAGAGGCGCCTTGCTGTGCCGCCAGCACCACACTCCAGTGGGTGGTCGCGAACTGCGCCGAACGCGGCTCGTTTGACGGCTCTCTGTGCGTTCCGCTCACGGGTCAAAGTTTAGCAAGATCGGGGACTCGCCGCACCAGCTATGTTGCCCCACTCAATCGACCGCGGTGCTACCAGAGCCTGTTGGAAAGTCCCCGGCACTGCGCTCGGGAAGGTTCGGAGTTCCGCGTTCACGCGGTCCGGCGGTCGCACGCCCCGCAAACCGCGTAAACGCGGAACTCCAAACCGGGGGTTTCAAACAGGCTCTCAGGAATCCGTTGGCTAAAAGCATCGGTAAAGCTAACCTGGGGATCCATGGATCGGTCTCTCTTCGCGACGGCTTCCACTACCGATCCAGATCGATAGGGAGATTAAGCCGGCGCGCTCCGAGACGACGGACAACGTTTCATTTCCCAACTTCTTCTGGCAAACGACGGCCTTGAAGTGAGATAACCATAGTCAGATTGATAAACTCTACATCTCCTTTCGTTCTCCACAGCAAAAGGACACGGCCTTCCGGCTGGACCGAGATGTGGTCACCATGCGGAACGCGAATCTTGCGGCCATCCGCCAGGTGCAAGGTGAAGGAATGCGGTTGAGAGGAACAACGGCGGAGTAGTGCTGCGCTAATCATATTTCGTTGTCGCCATGGCGGTATCCTGGCTCACGCCGCTATCAGCGGCAAGCGTCCACTGAACCACAAGGTTCGCCTCTAATTCTCGATGTGCACTGGTCGCGAGAGCTTCCATTGCGCGAGACGTTTTTTGAGCGCTCGCCAGTTCCGGCTCGGATACCGCGCCGTAAACCGATTCAAAGTGAAAATGGAAGTTGCTCTGGTGTTGACACCAAAACGCGTCGTGCAAGCGGACAAATAACCCGCTTCGATCACCAAATCCCGTATCGGCTCGTTCCAGTCGCCATAGGGATAACAAAAGTGCGCGATCGGCCGCCCCAACAGGTCTTCCAGGCGTTTTTTGCTTGCGGTGATTTCCTCCTTCGCGTCGCGCAAAGTCAACCGAGTCAGCCGCGGATGGGTCAGCGTGTGCGAGCCAATCTCATGGCCGGCCGCCACCCAGTTCCGAACCTGGGCGACGTCCATTAGCGGCTCCGGTTTTTCGCCGGCCCGGAGATCCCATTCGTTGGCTTTGCCGAGAAAATTGGCAACCAGGAACTGAACCGCGCGAAAACCGTTTTTTGCCAATAGATCTGACGCGTTCTCGACCACATTCAGGTATCCATCATCAAAAGTCAGAACGACGTGCCGCGCGCTGTTATCCGTTTGGTTCGCCGCGCTTTCCAAGGATGCACTGGTGAAGCCGGCCTCCCGAAGCTCGGCCAGTTGCCTTTCGAAAAGCTTCGGGCTCAGATAAAGCCCCTTCAGCCGGACGCCCCGCGGTCGTAGCGCGATCTTGTGATAGGTGAGGATCGGCACGCCGGTTCGAAACATTTCTTCGAACGGCCCGAGCGTACTGTAATAGCTGCCGGACGATGCGATCACAGATTCCTTTATGACAGCTTGCCCCGGCGAAAAAAGCCTAAACTTCGCCCGAGCTGTCC